>JANLTE010000420.1:0-1981 GCA_031362785.1 Elusimicrobiota bacterium | reverse complement strand
TCTGCGCGAGCTTAAAACCGATCAGCTGGCGCGATGCCTCCGCAACGCTAGCCCCGAGCTTTTAACGAAGTTTATGTCGAACATGTCTCAGGGCGGCGCAGCGCTTCTGAAGGAGGAAATGGAGTTCGGGCGGCCCGTGAGCGACGAGCAGATCGAGCTTGAGCGACAGAACGTCATGGTGAGCGTGAAGCAAATGGAGAACGATGGCAAAATTACGATCCGCGAGAAGAAGAAAATTTCTGTGTTCGAATCGGAGGACGCGACTTCGCCCTTAACGCCGAGCATGCCGGAAGATTCGATGGGATCGGGTCGCCGAGCGGGCAAGGTTGGCGGTTCGGGTTCGCCATCGTTTGGCGCGCCTTCTGCGGGCGGAGCTCAAGGCCAATCGGAACCCTCCGGTTCGAGTGACGACGCGTTAGCCTACGTTTCCTACGGGGAGCAGCTTTACGGGGAAGAAAAATTTGAAGAAGCGCTTACCTACCTGCAGTACGGGGTGGATCAAGATCCCAATAACGCGTCGGCATATCAGACGATGGGCCATTGTTACTACAGTCTCAGCATGGCCGCCGAAGCACTTCAATGTTATGAGTATGCGCTGTCGCTCTCGCCCAACGACGAAGCGCTGCGGCAGTGGATTGAACAATTTAAGCAAAGCGTCGGAGTCTAACGCTGAAAGGCAAATAATATGGCTGACATTCGCGATAAAATTAAAACCTGGCTCAATAAGTCACAAGAGGAAATTGCGGCGTTGGAAGCCGCGCGTGGCGGCGCGCCGAAAGTCGACCCCGCCGATCAGGCCGAAACACCCTTAAGTCCGGAATTGGATTCAAACTCGCCTGCACTTGCGTCTGGGCCTGAACCTATGAATCCAAGAGCGACTGCGATGAATCGAATGAACTCAGTTGAAAAAGGCTCCTTTTTAGTTCAGGAGCAGACCGATGCGGAGAAAAAACTGTCTGAACTAACCCAGGAGCTGGGACAAATTCGTAAAAAATTTCATGAAGAGCTGCGCAAAAAAGAAGAAGAAAAGATTAAACTTTTTGCTCACTTGGCGCAGGTTGACCAAAAAAGCCAAATCGCGATAGGGCAGCAACAGTCCACGCTTGAGAAAATGCAGCGTGAAAGCCAGCTCGAAATCGAAGCGCTCGAAAAGCGTCTCGAAGAGGAAACTTTGGAGTGGGCGGACGAAATCGAAAGAATCGAAAAAACGAAGGATGAGTATTCCACAACGGGCGAGATTCAGCGCCAGGAAAAGGAACTTGAGGAGCATCATAGGATTCAGGAGCAGGAAAAAATTTTAAAGCAGCTTGATTCACAGGTTTTAATGGTGCAAGAAAAAATTGAAAATGAAGGAAAAAAATATCAGGATCGGTTGCGCATTATTGATAACGATAACGTCGCAATTAAGTCACAGATTCAGTTGAAGCAGGTCACGCAAAGTACGCAGGAGCAAAAAATGATGGAAGAGTTCTCTAGCGCCCAAGTAGATTGGGAGGCCCGCGTGAGGGCTTTGCAATCTCAGATGCAGCAGGAGAAACACAAATGGCAGGAGGCGCTGGGTTTAAAGGAGGCTGAGTTTCGCGCGATTAAGATGGAGCTTGAGAAAAAAGATACTTCCATGAAGATCGCGCTTAAGAGTAAGAAGGAGGATTTACTGTCGGCGTTGTCGCGAGCTGAGGCCAAGTTGAAAGGCCTCTCAGAGGAAGCGAAGAAAGAGAAAAACCAATATGAAAAGGACCTGAAGCTCCGTACAGACGAAGCGGAGCGCTTAAAGGTTGAGTTAATGCTTCTGGATTCCCAGCTTAAAGTGGAAACGGAGAAGTCGGAATCATCCTTGCTCTCCCTCCAGCAGGAAGCGGCCAATAAAATCACTTTTTTTGAAAACAAAATTCAGGACGAAGTCCGTTTGGGCCAGAAGCAGGCTGAAGAAAAGAAACAGGAAATTCAAAATCTTTCGCTGCTGTTTGGCCTCAAGAAAAAC
>JANLTE010000284.1:0-2376 GCA_031362785.1 Elusimicrobiota bacterium | reverse complement strand
GCACACCATAAGATTCCGACCTTCGCCATTAAGGGTGAGGATACCAAAACTTATTACAAGCACATCATTTCCATCATCAATACCCGTCCGCAGGTGACCATGGATGACGGCGCGGATGTGGTCGGTATTTTGCATAAGGATTACAAGGAACAGCTCCGCGAAATTATCGGAGGGACCGAAGAAACGACCACCGGAGTCATTCGCCTTCGCGCGATGGAGAAGGACCGAGTTTTAGCTTATCCAATTATCGCTGTTAACGACGCCGATACCAAGCACATGTTCGACAACCGATACGGCACCGGACAATCGACCTTGGATGGCATTATTCGAGCGACCAACGTTTTATTCGCTGGAAAATACGTCGTCGTGGCGGGGTACGGCTGGTGCGGACGCGGTGTGGCGTCCCGGGCCCACGGCATGGGAGCTAAAGTCATCGTAACCGAAATTGATCCGACCAAAGCGCTCGAAGCGTCCATGGACGGATTTCAGGTGATGGAAATGGAAGACGCGGCCAAGATCGGAGATATTTTTATTACGGTCACCGGCAACACCTCCGTGCTCCGCAAAGAACATTTCTCGAAGATGAAAGACGGCGCCATCATTTGCAACTCGGGCCACTTTAATGTGGAGATCGACATCCCCGCGCTTAAGGCGCTCAGCAAAAAAGTGCGCAACGCTCGAGCCTTCGTAGATGAGTATCTGCTCAAAGACGGCCGCAAAATTAACTTGTTAGCCGATGGACGGCTCGTGAACCTATCGTCGGCGGAAGGACACCCCGCGAGCGTCATGGACATGTCGTTCGCCAACCAGGCCCTCTCGGCTGAGTTCATGGTGAAATCACCCCGCACAAACGGTAACAGGCTAGAGAATAAAGTGTATTCGGTTCCCAAAGAAATTGACCGCGAAATCGCGAGGCTCAAACTTCACAGCATGGGTATCAATATTGACCAGCTGACCCCGGAACAGGAAAAATATCTGGCCAGCTGGCAGGAAGGAACTTAATAGAAGCGCCACCACCGCTGTTTTGTCGTGAAAGAAGGGCCCTCTAAATAGGAGGGTCTTTCTTTTTTTCGGATATGAATTACCTGTTGAAGATCCGAAGTTCGTCTGTTATAATCGGAGTCGCTTAAATTGATTTGACCTTACAAGGAGGAAAATCCAGATGCAATCTCGGTTCCCCATTTCGATGAATCAATTCCTTTCTCTGCTGTTATCTTCCGTTATTATATTATCTGTCTCAAAACACTCCGCCCACGCGGAGTCGTTTAAAATTTTAGGTTCGCGCCCGCTCGGGATGGGCGGAGCCTTCGTCGCCGTCGCAGAGGACGCCATGGCCCAATATTGGAACCCGGCAGGCATTGCGGCGCAGAAAAATTTTGATTTGGAAATTCCGGTGGGCGTGCGCGCCGAAGCGACCAACGGGCTTTTAAAAGACGCGAATACCCTCTCGAACCTCGCGGACAAATATCGAAAGGTTCAAACCGCGCAGCAAAACGGAAGTCCCTTGGACATCGATACGATGGCTTCCATTTTAAAAACCCTGCAGACTTTGGACGGTTTAAACGCGCCGGGCAAAGGAGCGCTCATCGAGACGCAGGGGGGAGTGAACGCGCGAATCGCGCGAATCGCGATTTCCGTTAACAACTACACTTCGGTCGGCGTCAGCCCGTTCGTTGATACCGTAAACATCGGGCTGGGCGCGACTGCCGGAAACGCCGGTATCAGCTTTAACGGCATTAGCGTTGCGAATCCGGGCTCGGCTGCACAAACTCAAGCCCGCGACACCATTTTAACTCCGTTGAACGATCTCGGATACGCCACGCTGAATAACCTGACGGGAGGCGCATTAGCCACCGCCGGCATCGTCAATACGACGCAGTTGGCCAACGCCTTAGTTAACCAGGGGGTGACTTCAGGTCTCACGGAACAGCAAATCATCGACGCGGCCAATCAGCTCGCCGCTTCCGAGCCCGCCGTGAAAACGATTTTGCAAAACGCCGCCGCGGGAACGAGCTATAAAAATAACGCATCGAACGCGACGATGCGCGGAATATCGCTTTCAGAAATCGCGGTTGGTTACGCTCATCGATTTTTCATCAATGATCTGTATGTGGGGGGAAACCTGAAAGCGCTGGTAGGAAGGGTGGGTTATTACCGATTTGAATTTCTTAAAAATGACGTTTCCGGAAACAACGCGCTGGAAGACTATGACAAAAACTCGAAACAGAGCGTTCAGCCCGGCATCGACCTGGGCGTCCTGTTCGATAAACGAGAAGCGTGGCGCACGAAATTGGGAATCGTTGCCAAAAATATCAACAGCCCGAAGTTCGACCAGCCCGACATCGCGCCGCTCGAGCCCAAATACCGCGTCCAGCC
>JANLTE010000252.1:0-2505 GCA_031362785.1 Elusimicrobiota bacterium | reverse complement strand
GGAGGAAGGAAGCTAAATAGCGCGTCCGCGCCAGATGCAACTGATATTGTGATGGTGAGCACATAGTCTATGAGGAGCGCACAACCCGATACCATGCCCACCGCAGGAGATAAAAGCTTGCTCGCCACCAAATACCCTCCGCCGCCTGTCGGGAAGAGTTCTATGATTTGAGAGTAGCTTGCGCTGATGATAAAAATCGTGAAAACCGTGGCAAGTCCAACGAACACGGCCAGGTGCGTATGCCCGCGAAGCGCTAAAAACGCTTCTTCCGGTCCGTAACAGGAAGAAGATAATCCGTCCGCTCCCAACCCCACCCAGGCAAAGAACGCAATCAGAGAAAGACTGTGGAATATTTTTTGGTCCGTGGGATCTAGAGCTTTGCCTATAAAAATATTTTTAACCCGCCCCCAGAGGGTCGGCTTAATATTTGGATCCGGAGTTTGACTGCTTAAATCTTCAACCATTTCTTTTTTGATATTCCCCTAAAAAGCGAACTAGGCGTCCTTTAAATTTCCTTGCCGGATGCGGCTTGGACCATTTAAGAACGCCCAGTTCGTTACATTCTTTATCAAGCGCGGGTATTATACCACAATTGATTAGCCGATGGCAGGTTTCCCCTTTTCGCCGGTGCGAATTCGGATTGCATCCTTTAGATCCAGCACGAAGATTTTGCCATCGCCGATTTTACCGGTTCGAGCGCCCTCAGTGATGGCTTCGATGGTCTGCTTCAAATATTCAGAGTTGACCGCGACCTCAATTTTGACCTTTTTGAGGAGGCTCCCCGCTTCCTTGTGACTACGATAAATTTCGGAAATTCCCTTCTGGCGGCCTCTTCCAAGGACGTTCGAAACGGTGATTAAATGAATTTCCTTTTCTTCCAGTTTTTGCATGACTTCGTCCAAACGATCCGGCTGAATGATGGCAACAATATAATGCATGGTCGTTTCTCCTTAAATAAGAAGTAAGGTGATTATTCCAACAGCGTTCCGGCGGATTCGCGGTGCTGCGTGAGGTCTAACCCAATGCGCTCTTCATGTTCCGAAACTCGCAAACCGAGCGTCGCATCCACGATCTTTGCTAGGACCAGCGTCACGACTGCGGAATAGACCACGGTTATGAGCACCGCTTTCAGTTGGATCCAAAGCAAAGAAGGGTTACCGTAGAGGAGACCGTCGGCGCCGGCGGCGTTTACGGATTTGGTCGCAAATACCCCGGTGGCAAGCGCGCCCCAGATTCCGCCGATGCCGTGCACACCGAAAGCGTCCAGAGAGTCGTCATAGCCCAGCTTATTTTTGACGAACGCGACCATGATGTAGCAAACGATGGAAACTGAAACCCCGATTCCAAGCGCTCCCCAAACATTTACGAAGCCCGCTGCGGGCGTTATGGCGACCAGTCCTGCCACCGCACCCGTGATCATGCCGAGCATCGTAGGATGTTCGTTAAAATACCAATCGAGCACCGCCCAGGTGAGCCCCGCCATTGCTGCAGCGACATGGGTCGCGACGAACGCGTTAACCGCCACACCGTTCGCGCCCAAAGCGCTCCCTCCGTTAAATCCAAACCATCCGAACCATAGAATTCCAGCGCCCAGTACTGCCAGTGGTAGATTGTGCGCAGGGTGAATGGTATCGGGATAACCTTTGCGTTTCCCCAGCACGAACGCCGTGACGAGTGCCGCGATTCCGGCGTTAATGTGAACAACCGTCCCGCCCGCAAAATCGAGCGCACCCTGCATCCGCAAGAACCCGCCCACTCCCCAAACCCAATGGCACACGGGAGCATATACGAAAGTGGACCATAACAATGTAAAGACGCAATAGGCGCTGAACTTCATCCTTTCGGCAAATGCACCGATAATGAGTCCGGGCGTAATGATGGCAAACATGGCTTGATAGATCATAAACAGCTGATGAGGGATTGTGGCGGAGTAATCGGGGTTGGGAGTTAAACCCACGCCGTTAAGACCCAGCCAGCTCAAATTTCCGATCCACCCGCCAACGTCAGGACCAAACGAAAGGCTGTAGCCAACCAAGACCCATTGGACCGATACCAGGCACATCACCATGAAGCACTGCATGAGCACCGACAAAAAGTTTTTCTTGCGGACGAGCCCGCCATAAAAGAATGCAAGGCCGGGCGTCATGAAAAGCACCAGGGCCGCGCTGATCAGAACCCAGGCGGTGTCTCCCGTGTCTATTTTGGGCGCGATGGCTTCGGTATTTACGGAAGTCGCGGTGATTGAGGTTTCATCCTCGGCGAAACTGCAGTTTGGCGTGACCAACGAGTGAATTGTAAAACTAACTGCCAGCAAGCAAAACGCTTTCAACAATGAATGCTGCATCAGTAGGGTCCTCCTTATTTTAATTGCAAACCTATTTAACCAGGGCCGTGCGGCAAAACCGCAGGCTTGTCGGGACGCCATTGTCCGAACGATGGTTGGATTTTTACCTACAAAAGATACGCCGTTGTATCAGTCGGAGCGATATTTTATCATAATGGGCT
>JANLTE010000405.1:0-6654 GCA_031362785.1 Elusimicrobiota bacterium | reverse complement strand
CTTTTTCTTTCTGCCTGGCGGCTAGCGCGCCGCGAGCCGCCGGGGACTCATCTTCCAGACTTCCGAACCATTCGAAGTAATCTCCCGATTCAGCTCCGTAAATTTCATTCAGCGCCCGTTCCAGTTTCTTCATGTCCGCCGCGCCCGAGTTCTTGTAGGTCTCGATCTTCTCTCGGGTTTCAGCCAGCCATTTCCAGGCGTTATTTTTAGCGGGATCGCCGATCCATGCGGAGAGTCCAGGCCCCTGCGGTTCGCCGATCCCGTGAAGCCAGCTCCAGCTGTAGGGCCAAACCTGGAGCGAAGTCGATAAAGTTTGGTCTTTCGCCACGTATCCGGCGTCCGACCCCAGAATCATGCGCATCTTTCCAAAGGTTTTGGATTGCTCCACGCATTCTCGCAAGAACCACTCTAAATGACCGCCGCTCTTTTTTCATCGAATACGATGATGGGCGTCACGCTATCCCTGTTGGCCGCGGCGATATCTTTTAGCAGCTGCGCCACCAGCTCCCTCGTTTCAGAAACGCTTTTTTTCGGAGGGTTCAGGTACCATTTCGGATCGTGCAACAGGCCCGAGAGGGAATGCGCGGCATAAACCCAAAAGGTTTTTTCCTGAGCGGTGCTCGCGGTCAGGATACTTCCGTTTCTCCATTCCCCCTCGGGGAACGATCCGA
This sequence comes from Elusimicrobiota bacterium, assembly GCA_031362785.1. Lineage (GTDB taxonomy): Bacteria > Elusimicrobiota > Elusimicrobia > 2-02-FULL-39-32 > 2-02-FULL-39-32 > JANLTE01. The sequence goes on along the minus strand of JANLTE010000405.1, from coordinate 5,983 downwards.
GAGTCCAGAGGTAACTTTGCGATTTTAACGCGTCGACCACGGGCAAAGACAGCGATCCGTTGCCGGGGACAAAACCTTTCGGATCTTCTCCCGTGAGGCTCCTGATTTCAAATTTCGCGCGCGCCGTTTGCCCTGCGACGTCTTCGGCATAATTCATTTTTGCCGCGTGAATCGGGTCGTTGCTCGACAGAAAATTCAGCGCCAGTTCTGAATCGTAAATGAGAGGGAGAGGAGGGTCGTCGTTGACCCGCGCCGCGAACTCCAGTTTGCCCGCCTTTCTTAAGAGGAAGAGCGTTTCTTTTGGGATCGATACTTTTCTGATTTCGCGCGGTGAAAGCGCGACGGTTAGTTGGAGCGGCGAGGCGGTGCTCGCCCATTGAACCCAGGCGGAATCGCTTCCATCTTTGGGGAGCAAAACCAAAGACCATAAAATTTCAGACAGGCCCGATTCATCGGGGAAAGAGGGTTCTGAAAACGCCGCAGAAGAAAAAAAGAGCGCGGCTGCCAAACTCAACGCGATAAGCTTCAGTTTTGAGAGCGCGCCTTTTGAAGCAGGAATAAAGAGGGTGGGGAAAAAAGAGAGGGTGCGGTTTTTGATCAGGATCGTTTGGAAAACGAAAAAATGTCAGCCTGCGAAAGTGTCGTGGGTGATCGGGTCTACCTTAATTCCGTTTTTTTCAAGCCATGCTTGCGCGGATTTTAAATCTGCTTCAGATCCTTCCAGTTCCAAAACGATCTCGCCCACTTTTTCATTCACTTTAGCGCGCCGGATGTTAAAAATCACGGGCACCTCTTTGGCCATCCTATAAATGATGGGTTCTTTGATCTGATTTTTGGGAAAAATGAGGTCGAGCGCTTGTTTCATGACGGGTAAACTCTACCGACCGCCCGCGATCGCCGGAATAATGCTGACTTCAGCATCGCCCGACACTTTGGTCTTGATGCCCTCTTTAAAGCGGATGTCCTCGCCGTTCAAAAAAATGTTGATGAACCGCCGCACTTGCCCGGTTTCATCGCAAACCCGCTCTTTAATGCCGGGATAATTTTTTTCAAGATCCGCTAAAATCTCTTCCACCGTGGCGCCGTTTGACTCCACGACAGCCAAGTCTTTCGTTAACTTCCGCAGGGGGGCAGGAACTCTTACTTTTGCAGCCATAGGAAACCTCCGTCGAAAATAAAGAGAATTGAAATCAGTTATCTGGAAAGAAGGGCTTCAAGCGCTTCCGTCGGTTTTTCGACCTTCTTCGTCTGAACCAGTTTGCAGTAGAGGTCTTTAAATTCCGCGAAGTTGGCTTGGATCACGTAGGGTTTGGAGATGCGGTCCTGCACGCTTTCTTGAGTCTTGAAGCCATTGCCCGTGATGTAAGCCACCACCAGCTCGTCAGGCGAAATCCTACCAGATTCAGCGAGCTTTTTCAACACGGCGATTGTGGTGCCCCCGGCAGTCTCTGTGAACACGCCTTCGTGCCGCGCGAGGAGCTTGATGCCCTCCACAATTTCGTCATCCGTCACCGATTCGCCGTGCCCGCCCGTCTTTTGAACGAGCTGCGCCGCGTAATAACCGTCTGCGGGGTTTCCGATAGCGATCGATTTGGCGATCGTTTTGGGCACCACCGGCTTAATGATGTCCGACTTTTCCTTGATGGCCGTCACCACGGGGCAGCACCCTTCGGCCTGCGCGGCGGAAATTTTTGTATGAAATTCGGGGATCAGCCCGCATTGCTGGAATTCGGAGAGGCCTTTATGGATTTTTGTCAGGAGCGAGCCGCTGGCGACCGGACCCACCACAGGATCGGGGGCGCGCCATGCCAACTGTTCCGCGACTTCAAAACCGAGCGTTTTCGAACCTTCCGCGTAATAGGGACGGATGTTAACGTTCACGAACGCCCATTGAAAAACATCTGCGATTTCGGCGCAAAGCCGGTTCACCTGATCGTAATTTCCTTCAATCCCTACGATGATGGGGTCGTAAACTCCAGCGCCGATAATTTTTCCCATTTCAAGATCGGCCGGAATAAAGACGAAAGTTTTGAACCGCCCCACAGCGCCATAAGCTGCAACGGCTCCGGCTAAATTTCCGGTGGAGGCGCAGGCGACCACGTTAAACCCGAGCTCTCGGCTGCGCGTGAGCGCGACGGATACGACGCGGTCTTTGAAAGAGAACGTTGGGTTCACCGAGTCATTCTTGATGTAGAGATTTTTGAGTCCCAGATATTTTCCGAGGTTGCGGGATTTCCAAAGCGGGGTAAAGCCTTCGTGCAGGGTGAGGACGTCCCGGGTCTCGACGGGGAGGAACTCCCAGTAGCGCCAGAGCGTGTGGGGGCGGCTCTGAATTTTTTCGCGGCTGACTTCGCTCCGGATCCAGTCGTAATCGTAAATCACTTCGAGCGGCCCGAAGCAAAACTCGCACACGTGACGGGCGATAGCGGGACTAATTTCGCCGCACTCTTTGCACTTCAACCCTTTAATTTTAGTCATAAGTTCATCCTTAATTAAAAAACCCTCGAGGAGAATTTCCAATCGAGGGAATTTTTTCTCCTCTCATCGCGGTAGGATTCGCATGCTTCGCAAGATCCACCCGGCTTTAGCACCTAACCTGCACTTTTTCTGCAGCGGTTGCCGTGGCTTCAAAGGGCCTTACCCTCCACCACTCTCGATAAGAGACCAACTGTCCGACATTATATTAAAACCGATCCGAACCTGTCAATGAAAGTTTACGCTCCGGAAGGATTTTTGATTTTGCTGCGGAAGGCGATCGCAAAAATAAACAGAACGGCGCTAACGATTTGGGCGGGAGTGAGGAAGCGGGTCGGGGACGGGTCGCCCCGGAAAAACTCGACGACGAAGCGTCCAATGGAGTAAAGAATTATATAGTCCGCGAAGATGGATCCATCCGCGTGTTCTCGGCCGTTGCGCCGCCATGAATAAGCTCCGATCACGGTCAGGAAGAGGAACTCGTAGAGCTGGGTTGGATGAAGCGGGATCCCCAGCGGAGCAAGCGCGTTCGGATCGGTGAAGGTAACGGCCCAATGCGAGGCGGTTGGCCGGCCATGGCAGCACCCGGCAGAAAAACAGCCGAGGCGGCCTAGCGCGTGGCCGAAAGCTAACGATGGGCAAGCCCAATCGGCAACTTTACGCCAGGAAATCGCAGGGTAGCGCCTCTGCCAGATCAGAAATCCAATCGCGCCACCGATGAACCCGCCATAAAAAACCAGACCGCCCTGCCAAACCTTGAAGATCGACAGCCAATCCTCGGAGAATTGCTCCCGGAAAGTGACTACATAGAGGAATCTCGCCCCGAATAACCCTGCGATAAGAGTGTAAAACGTGAGGGAGTAGAACATGTCCTGGGCGCTTTCATCTAGAACCCCGTTCCTGCGGGCCCAATAAATGGACATTTGCGTGCCCACGATCACCCCAAGCGCTACGAACAATCCGTAGGTATGCAGAGTGAGGGGCCCAAGCTGAATCAGGATCGGAAACACGCTCGAATTTTAGCATATTCCCTGCAGCGCCCAATACTTGACAAAAAAGTCATCATTCACTATACTTAAGAGGTTCCGTGACTGCTTACAACCCGAAAATTGTTGAACATTTCATGAATCCCCGCAATGTGGGGGAGATCCCGGACGCCGATGGCGTCGGGACCGTGGGGCACCCTTCCTGCGGCGATATCGTTCGTATCTATATTAAGGTAGCGTCGGAAAAGGGGCAAGACGTCATCCGTGAAGCGAAGTTCAAGACCTTCTGTTGCACCACCGCGATTGCCAGCAGTTCCATCGCGACCGAACTGATCAAGGGCAAATCGATCCAGCAGGCGCTCGCGATGAAAAACGAGGAAGTGGCCGAAGCGCTTGGGGGGCTGCCGCCCATCAAAATGCACTGCTCGGTGCTGGCGGAAGACGCGATTAAAGCCGCGGTCGCAGACTATTTTAAGAAGCGCGGTAAAGGAAAAATGGCTGAAAAAGTCATGCACGAAAGCCAGGAACACGAAGACAAAGAGTTGCTGGCCAGGAAGCAGGAAATTTAAAGGAGGCCAACATGAGCTTAGATACTGCCGTCAATCAAATTCCCTCGGTGACTCTCACCGCCAACGCTATTACAAAAATTAAATCCCTGACCGCCAATGACCCTCAGGCCGCCGGCAAATCGCTCCGCGTGTTCCTGGAAGCAGGCGGGTGCTCGGGCTATCAATATGCCTTCACTTACGACAATAAAAAAGAAGACGATCATTCTTATCACTTCGACGGCGTTGATCTTCTGATCGACACTAAAAGCGCTGAACTTCTGAAGGGCAGCGTGATCGATTATAAGGAAGATTTCGGCGGCGAAGGGTTTGCGATTCAAAACCCGAACGTGAAAAAAAGCTGCGGCTGCGGCAATTCCGTAGAAATTTAAAACTAATACGAGGTCTGATGGCTCTATTAACAGTATCGGAAAAAGCCGCGAACAAAGTGAAGCAGATTGCCCAGAAGAAGGGTAATCCGGACGCCACTTTGCGCATCCAAGTGGTGGGCGGCGGGTGCTCCGGCTTAAGCTATCAGTTCGGCTTTGCCGAAAAAGTAGACAGCAAAGATAAACTGTTCGAGCAAAATGGTGTCAAGGTCGCAGTGGACGCGCGGACGCTGCTCTACATCGCCGGTTCCGAGCTCGATTATGAAGAAGGCCTCATGAAGTCTGGCTTCAAAGTGAAAAACCCCAATACGTCGGTTTCCTGCTCTTGCGGCGAATCCTTCAGCGTATGAGTACCGCGCAAGAAAAACTAATCGTAGATTTGAACGACATCTTTCCCGTCAAAGCTTCCATCCAAGACGTTTCAGCGAAAGTTTCAAGCTGGGACGTTTCTTCCTACAAAGATAAATCCGTGCAGATCCGCGGCTGCTCTCCCACCTGGGCGCACCTCATGGTGATGGGCAAGCTGGTCGGCACCGCCGCCGCGATCGAGTTCCTGCTCGATGACGCCAAGGGCGGCATTCCCGTTCCCGTCTATCAACGCTAAATTCTAATTTGTTAGAATAGCCGTTAAGATGAGAATCTTAATCTTGTCGTGCGCGCTCGCGTTTTTATCGAACTTTTCCTATGCCGCTGCTGCGCCCAAAAAATCCTGGCGTAAAACCCCTCAACTTTCTTTAAAAGATAATATCTCCAAACATTTGGGCGGCGATCACCGTGAGTATTTTAAATCGGTGATCGATGCAGGGTATTCAAGCGTGGACCTCGAAGTGATCGATGCCGAAGGGAATTTCTATTTCGAATCCAAACCCTTGAGCGATAACGCCTGGCGTTCAAAAACCGATGCGCTCAGTTCCTTTTGCTCGGAATGGAGCCGCGCCTCGAAGTCTACGGGAGCTTCCAAAGCGGGCTTAAGTTTAAACGTCGCCCATTTGGCGCGATTGACGGGAACTGAAGACTTGCCCGGGCGGCTGCATCGGCCGAACGTCAACCAAGTTGATGACGTCCTCTCTAACCTCATCGAAAACTATAGGTCGAGCGAACTGTCTTCGGTTTGTTTTCCGCCCGAATACATGCCGGTCGCGCTCGGTAGTTTTCGCAACGCGAGGCGAAAATTGAATTTGATCGTCTCTCCGCCGTTCGTGGACGCGTTCACTCAGTCCGGCGAATTTGACTACGCCACGTTCAACGAGTTCGTTCAGCGCTTCACGGTGGAAGAGGCCGATCTATCCGATCCAAAAAAGCTGGGTCGCGACTCGCATTCGATCGGTTACGTAAATCTTATGTTCGCCTGGGCCAACACGCTGAAAAAAGAAGCGTGGCTGGATTTGGGGTCCGGGCACCCGGCGTGGCGCAACTTGGTTTTGTTCCGCATCGCGCAATACGCGCCGCGCGGCCTCACGGGGACCGAAGAAGATTTCACTCACCTGAAGTTCAGCGGTTTAAAAGCGGATATCGACCAATTTTACACGCTTCCTCAAAATGTCTCGCCGGCTGGCAGGAGAGTGGCGAACTTGATTTTAGGTTCGAA
>JANLTE010000171.1:0-6099 GCA_031362785.1 Elusimicrobiota bacterium | reverse complement strand
TCGCAATTTCGCGCGACAGGCTTCCAGTCCACTGCAAAACAGATTTTTGCCGCTGCGCTAAACCGAGCAGCGTCTTTTTCTGGGCCTCGAGCGCCGCTTCCTTGCGCTGGGCATCGAGCGCCAGCGTTTTTCGAAGCAGGTTTTCCTGCTGCTCCACGATCGAATCAATGGCGTTTGATTTTTCCTGCAGGGGCTCCGCCAGGTCTCCCTTTCCGGCCATAGGCGTATCATCGGCGGATTTGGAAATTGCGGCGCGCGCCGCTTTCACTTTCTTCAGCAAATTCCGAGCCGCTTCAAGGGCCGCTTTCACGTCCCCGCTCTGAAGCGCGCGGTTTAATTCGCTCGCGGACCGAACCATCTCTCCCATGTCCAGGTCTTTCATGGCGGCTTTATTTACAAAATCTTCCGGAAGTTCTTCAGGCAGATCTTTCACCTGTTTTTGAATTTCGGACAATATGTCCATCGCCTCTTTCAAAGTTTCGCGCAGTTCCTGCGCGAGCTTAACGTCCATCGCTTTGGCCCCCGTTAGCGACTCTTCAAGGGCTCTTCCTTTCTCCTCGAGTCGGTCCGCGGAGTGAACCAGGTCGTTCATTTTATTGTGTTTCATGACCTGCTCGGAAATATCCGAAATCCTTTCAAGCTCTGAGATCGCCTGATCTTGTTCCACGGCGCCTTTAGCCCAATCCCCCTGATTAAATTCCTTCGACGCCCGGTCCATGGGGCCCGAGAGAATTGAACTGAGCGCGTCTTTAATGGCCTGGTGCTCGACCAAAATCTCGTAACCCGTGAGCGGGTCCCGCGCCATATCCTCTAAAATGTCCGAGAGTTTCTTTCGCGCGGCATCCAATTTTGAAGCTGTCTGAGTTTGCTTGGCGCCGGACTCCTTCATTTTTTTATCGAGTTCGCCAGGGTTTTCCGCCATCGATTTCCAATCGGTGTCCGGGGTGCGGTTCAGCGTTTGATCGGCCAGCACGGACAACAGGTCTTTGCGAAAATCCTTGAGAGTTTCTTCGATTTTTTGATGGTTTGCCTCATAGCTTTGGACTTCCAGCGTGATCGTCTGAGAAAACCCCGACTTAGGCCCAGTCACGGTGTCGTTATCCTGAACCTCGAGCTGAACTTTAAGGACGGTCCCCGGGCTGACGCCCAAGGAAACGAGGTTCAGCTCCGATTCATCAATTTTTTCCAATATCGGGGGCTTGTACTTTTTCAATAAAATCTTTCTTGGCTTGGAGTATTCGGATTCCTTGATGTTCAAGAAAACGCTCGACGCGCCCATGTCGTCTTTCATCTCAAAGGTGAAGGGAATTTTGCTTTCCCGGCCGGCCGCAAGGTCGTCGGAAGGGGCCAGCAGCCGGATTTCCGGATACCGGTCCTCTCGGATGGAAACACGGTATTGCACGGGGCTGGACGGACGGATTCCGTCTTGATCGAGGAGGTCAAAATGAAAGTCAAACGGGTTTAAAACGCTGAAATGAACCGTCAGGTTCCGGCCCTTTGAAACCTCCACAGAATATTGAATTCCGTTATTGCTCACCATCTCTATTTTTTTCAAGGGCTTGGTCGCGACCGCGTTTAAAATTATCTTCGTTCCGCGCAGGACGCTCAGCTGGGGTTCGCCCTGCACCGTTTCATCGGGAAGTTCCGTATAAGACGGATGAATCAGCGTTATATTAAAATCGGTGAGATAGGGCAGGTCTATCGGGACGAGGGTGTAGGGTCCGCCTTCGAGACTTTTCCACTGGATCTTATATCTCACTTTCTCAAGGACCGACTTTATTTTATAGGTGGAAATTTTTCCGCTGGATTCGGCGGGAATTTCCTGCCAGCGCCCCGAAGACTCCACTTGAAGGCGCGGGTAGGGATAAGACTCCCCCAAAAGCTCCGCGCGGATGACCGCGTCTTCGCCTGCGATAACGCGCCCCCCCCGAGGCTCCACTTTCACGAATTTATTGAACTCCCGTTGATCGCCGAAGCAAAGTCTCTTCAAGCCCTCAATTCCAATGGATGGCGGGCAGAACAGGATTCCGATTAAAACGAGCCACAGCGTTAGAAGCTTCACGATATAGAATTTTGAGCTTCCCGCCCGGATCCATCGGCCCGGATTTTCTTCGTCCAGTTTATGCTGAACGGTCTGAAAAAGGATTGCTTTCATCTCCTCCGAGACGCCTTCCTCCGGAAGCCGAGAAGAAAGCTGCCAGGCGCTGAAGAGGTCGCTGAAACGGTCGGATTGTTTTTCAAGCGAAATGCAGAGGAGCGAATGGGTTGCTTTCCGCTTGACATCCAAATGAAGGATCGCCGCCACGGAAATTCCGCAAGCGACCGAAGCTACGATTAATAAAACGCGCGAGAGCTCCCCGTAGCTGAAATAAGCCGCCAAAATTGTGACGCATAAAATCCCGGAGAGCCAGACGGAGAACTCAAGGAGCGCCTGAAGAAAAAGAGTGGTGGCGAACCGGCGGTAAAACCGATCGAGACCAATCTTTGGGTTGCGCGCCGAAATGGATTGGAGCATTATAATTTTGAGCCTGATCGCTCGAGGGCCAGCATCGCTTTGGGCAAGAAAGCGCTGGCCTCGGGGTTCCTCGGATCGATCCGCAGCGCCTCCTTTAAATGATCCACGACTTTTCGCCAATCCTTGTTCCAATAGAGGACCGCGATGTTGTAGTGCGCGCGCGCGAACCGCGGATTGATGTTTAAAGTTTTGAGATACGCAGCCTCAGACTTCTTCGGATACCCCGCTTTTTCGTAGACGACGCCTAAATTCAAATTCGCTTCGGCCCAATCGGACTTGACCGCCTGCGAAACCTCCGGCAGCGAATGGTACTCTTCCAACTTCTTCGACATTTCCTCCTGCAAACTTTCAGACCGTTCAAAGAAGCGAATCGCGCGGGGGTAATCGCTTTTTTGAAAATAATAAAAACCCAGCCGGTAATACGGCTGAGGGTTGGCGGGGTTCAGCGCGGCGCAACGGTACCAGTCTTTTTCCGCCGCGGGGCCTTGAAAGTTATTTTTCGAAACCTCAACTCCGCGCGCGAAATGAGCCTTGCTGTAGTCGTCAATTAAATCGGATGAAAAGAACTCATGTTGCTCCGCGCACCTGTAGCGACCGCGGTACGCGTAGAATTCCGACAAAAAATCGGTTGAAAAACTCTCCGGAAAGAGACCTCGGTTGACTGAATCCTTAGAAACAATTCTGCGAACCAGGCCAACGGGGCTTTGTTCGTATTTGGAAGAAAAAGGCACGTCCTCGTCCCATCCCGCAAAAATAGCGCGATTTGGATTTTGAGAAATAAATAGAAGCCAATCGGTCTCGGTCTTCAGGGTCCCGAGCGAAGCAGTCACTCCAGAGCGTTTGCTCATTTCCTGGTACCAATCGCTGCCCGAAAGCCCCTTGGCGACCACGGTGACGTCGGGGCGCGCCGCTTGCGCATATTGGCTCGCCCACAACAAGAAAAGTTGGACGTCTTTTTGCATCACGACGATCGAATCCGGAGGGAGCGTCGCGAACAGGTTCCGCGCGTAATCATATCCAAAGAAATTCCCGCGCTTCGAAACTTCCCGCCAGCGAGTTCCGATGCCTGCCGCGGCCGTTAAAACGAGCAGCGCTCCTAAAACCATCCTTGGTCGGTTACCTTGCGCTTCCGCGATCATTCGCCCGCTTAAATATCGAACCAGCCAATCCAAACCGAGACCGAGCCAGACTGCCACCATCGCGTTCGGCAAAAGAAAATGCGCCTCTAGGATGGCATAAGCGTGAGGGTTCGGTGGAAGGTTCGCCTTATAGATAAAAAAAGGGCCTGCAAAAAACCACGCCGTAAAGCTTAATAAAAATAACGAGCGGTTTTTTTTGAATAAATCCAGGAGACCCATCGCAACCAGGGGGAGCCCAACTATCCAAAACTGCCGGGCCATGTCCTTTAAGTAGAGCATGAAATTCGTTTGAAATAATTCGCCCGGCCCGTAATTTTCGGACAACAAATCCAAAGTTCCGCCGTGCGATTTTCGACTGATGCTTTCCCAGAGCTTCATAAAAGTGTCGGGGCTTCGCCAGTTTAAAAACGGATGTTGATTGGACCGAACCAGGAGGTAAAGGTAAACGGACAATCCCAACAAGAAGAACATTGCTCCAGCGAAGAAAACGGTAATAATTTTTTCCTTTCGATCGGAAACCCATAGATAATAAGCCAGGGAAACCGCCAGTCCCGACCCCAGCAAAACGAGGTCAAGGCGGATACCGCAAAAAAAACCGAGAAGAAACGAAAGTAGGTAAAAATATGGGGCTTTACTGGAAACGGACCTTTCGGCTTCGAACAAACGCGACCCAACGAAGAGTAAAAACAGAGCCGCGGCCAAATTGAGCGAATACATCTCGGTTACGATAGATACGGTCCAGACGCCAATCGACCCGATCCATAAAAAAGCGGTCGCTAACGCGACCCATGCCGAAACGCCCAACTGAGCCAATAGCAGATAGAGGAAGAGCGCTGAGAGAGCACCGCCTAAAACGGAAGCGAGGTTCACCCGGTAGGAATAATTCGCTAACGGGACCAGGGTTGAGAGTTTGCCGACTAACGTGTACGCCGGATATCCGGGCGGATGAGCGACCCCCAGTGTTTTTGAAACGGAAACCATTTCCCCCATGTCGCGGTAGGGAGCCAAAGCGGGCGCGGATGAAAAGAGATAAACGGAGAAACCAGAAATGAAGATTAGGTAGGGAAGGAATTGCCGAACTCTAAGATCCATGGCTTCGTAAGATCCCCGGAGTTACGAACTCGGCCTTCCGGTTATATTGGATCAAATCCTCAAACAGCGGTTTATTCCCAACATAGGTCTCAAGAAACAAAAGCGCTTCAAACCGAGTCACCTTACGCTTCAGGTCCTTCGCCAGTTTTTTTTGCGCGCCTCGGATTACGGGCTCCGGTAGGAACCATTGCTTCGTTGACAAAACGCGCAACCGCAAGAGCTCGGAATTTCTATCTTTGAACTTTGGATCGAAATAACGGTCGAGCGGCAGATGTCGCGCTCCGCGAACGCCGATCGCGTTCACCCGGATTTCATCGGGGACCAGCCCGGTCGATTGCCAGAGGTTCGTTTCCCTCTTCACGGTCGCGCCCGTGATTCGCTTTGCCGGTTTTACGTCTAAAATGCTGGGAAACAGGGCCCTCCCCCTCTCGGCAATCATTCTTCTGACTGATGGCGAAGCCTTTTCAAGCTCCCTCACGAACTCCCGGTCGCTCTGCTCTTCCTGTTTGTATAAATTTAACACATATCTCGGAGTGAAAAGCGCGACGGCGTCGTTAAACCAGTAAGAATCCGAAGGGCTCATAATGTGACCGCGGATCCGGTTGGTCGCGAGGATATTTGGATCTTCGGCGATTTGATGGGCTAAAGTATCTTTCATCACGATGAGAGATCCGCCCGTTTGCCCGACGGACCGAGGTGAAACTTCTACCTGAAAATCGAGGCCGCGGTCTAAAAAATAGCCCAGTATTTGCAGCCAGACTTTATCGAGTTTTGCGGCGCAGTTGTCTACGTTTTTAACGAATATCCATTTTTTGCCGGATGAAAGCCATCGCAATATTTCTCCGCTTGAAATGATCTGATGAAAATACTCCCCGTGTCCCAGGGGCTCCCGCTCATCGGGGACGATCACCGACTCTGGGGTCCGCCTGATTTGCGCTTCTATTTTTTTCGCGCGCGACAGCATTTTTCGAAGCGCGGGACTAGGCACCTTGCCGTCCAGCCGGTGAACGTCCTCCGGCCTCGCCCAATACTTCGCGCCGAGGGGTTGCAAGATAAACCGCACTTGGCCCTTTGACAGGCCAAAGAAATTCTTCTGCTCCAATATTTTTCGATGTTCCGCCAAGTATGCCGGATTTGAAAAAAGGAGCAGCTGGTTTTGATTGACGCGAGGGTTAATCCCCGACCTTTTTGCTTCCTCTTGAACGCTCTGAAGCAGCCTTGAGAAATTGAAGACGAACTCGTCCAAATAGGTGATGGGCTTGCCGTCGGCAAAGCCGATGGGAACCGCTGCTTTGGAAAGAATTTTTCTGTTGCGCAGGAGGTTTCGAACTTCTCGGGGGGCCTCGCGCGTAT
>JANLTE010000395.1:0-2825 GCA_031362785.1 Elusimicrobiota bacterium | reverse complement strand
TTCCAGATCTGATCGGAAGTCATCCCTCGGATCATCCGTTCGATCGTTTTGGCGTCTCTGCCCGACGGGTTGGCGCGGTAGTCCCGGCACAAAACGCGGAGCCGCTCGAGCCGATTGAACAGGGTTTGTCCTTCCTGTTCGCGAATCGTGTCGCCGAGCCAGGCGGTCAGGACCCTGACGCTTGTTTTGAGATGGGGATCCACAAATTAAAGGCTTTGGCCCTGATCGAGAGAGTAGGTGCGGCCGGAAGACATGGTAACGGTTGAAAGGTAGATCGCCAAGAGCGCGAACTGTTCGATGGCTTCCTGATCGTTAATCGGAAATTGTACGGGCGATTTTTTGCGGAGCGCGTCCCATTCTTTTTGAGAGATGTCGGCTGGCTTTAAGACGGGGCCAGGCGCGATCGCGTTCACGAATATCCCTCGGTCGCCCAGCTCTTTGGCTTCCGTCCGGGTCAGGGCTTCAACGGCCGCTTTTGTAACTATGTAAGGAAGATAGTTCCGGTAAGTTTTTCCAACAGAGGTGCGATCGGCGACGTTAATGACGTGCGAACCCCGCGGCATGTGGGGCGCGGCCGCCTGGAGCGGCCAGAAGGATCCGAGCATGTGGGCCTGATAGTTTGAGTCCCAATCCAGATGCGAAATATTCTCAAACTCCACCGAACCGAACACGGAAGCCATGTTGACGAGAATGTGGATTCTAGGAAAAGTTTGCAGAATGTCCCGAACGGCCTGGAATGCGCCGTCTTTGGAGGAGGCGTCCATCGAAACGGCGCAGGCTTTAACTCCTAGTTTCCTCGCCATCGCCACCGTCGATTCCGCTTCTTTTTTCGAGCGGAAATAGCTCATGGCGATGTTACAGCCCTGCTCGGCCAGCGCTTGGGCGATCGTCTGTCCCACGCGTTTTCCCCCCGTGATCCAGGCGGTTCTGCCCTTGAGCCTGGCTTTCACCTGCTTGTCCAGTATCGTCATTTGTTTTGGAACCGAATTTTTTACCGGTTGTCCCCGCTTCCGGCCAGGACGCCGCGTTCCATTCGGGCGTAAAGTTTATCGATATTCTGCTGCGCGACGCCGTCGAGCGAGGCCCCGAGTTCGGACGCGAGTTGGGAAATGTACCAGAGCACGTCGCCCAGCTCCTTTTCAATTTCTTTCTTTTTCGTTTCACTGATGACGCCGCCTTCATCGCGGATCACTTTCTTGATTTTTTCCGCTACTTCGCCCGCTTCGCCGGACAACCCGAGCGTCGGATAAACATAATTGCTTCCGGCGTTCGGATAGACCGCGGTCCTGCGCGACAGTTTTTGATATTCGTTGAAATCCATGATTGAATCCTCCCGGTTAAAGTGGCTTCTGGACCCATATCATATTAAATTTTTAACAGCTTGCGGACCTGCGCTACGGGGAGCCCGATCACGTTGTCGAGAGGGCCTTTCATCTGTTTAACGAACCGGTCGGGCATTTTCTGGATGGAGTAGGAACCGGATTTATCAAGATTCATTTTCGCGAGACGCTCGATCACTTTTTCGTCGATCGCGTGAAACAGAAGTTTCGTTTCGGTGAACGCCGACTTTATTTTCCAGGGGACCGTGTGAATCACGCAAAGCCCCGTAATGACCGTCTGCCAATGGCCGGAGAGCTCGCCCAGCATTCGTTTCGCGTGGGCGACGCTCTTGGGTTTGCCAAAAATTTTCCCTCCGCAAACTACGATGGTGTCGGCGCCCAGCACGACGCAATTCTCTCGCTTAAATTTCTTTGCAATGGAGAGCGCTTTTTTACGCGAGAGGTCCAAGACAAGCTTCCTGGCCTTATGTCCCGGGACTCGCGTGGCGTCCCCCTCATTGATGCGGCTTGGAATAATTTGAAACGGAATTTTAAGCTTCTTCAGAAGCTTTCTTCTTTGGGGCGACGCGCTAGCCAAGATCAGTCGTGGTTTCATGATTGCCTCAGGATCTCCATGGGTTTAGTAAAAAAAATTCGTCGCGAAAAGGCCAGGCCAATGCCGGTCGACAGCGCAATCATGCCGGAGGACACCAGCGCCAATTCCATCCAGGGAACTGAAAATTTCATCTCGAGATACCAGTATAAAATCCCCCAGCTGAGCGCCAGCGCCAAAACCATGCCGATTGAAATCGAAATCGCGCCCCAAAAGAAAAACTCGGTTAATGCCGACGCGAAGATCGTGCGGGCTCCGGCGCCCAAAACTTTTAAGAGCGTCGCTTCTTCCTGTCTTTGGCGCGCGGTCGTGAGCGCCAGCCCAGCCAATACTACTAGGCCGGACAATATTGAAAAGAGAGCCACGAACCGCACCGACCAATAAATGCTCGATAAGATTTTTTGCAGCCTTTTTCCGACTTCGGCCACGTCGAAGATCGTGAAGTTCGGAAAGAGTTTGACAAGTTCTCTTTGAAGTCGAGTTTTTTGATCGTCCGATAGGCCCGAGATGGCTCCGACCCAGGTTTTAGGCGCGTCGGCCAATACCCACGGGCTGATCAAAATGAAAAAATTGGGTTTGAAGCTTGCCCAGCGCACTTTGCGGAGACTCGTCACTTTAGCTTGGAGCGTCACGCCTTGAACGTCAAATAAGAGCTGGTCTCCCAGGTTCGCTCCAAGGCGCTTGGCAAACGATTCTTCCAGGGAAATCTCCGGTTCTTTCGAGTTCGAATCGATCCATCGCCCCTTAGTAATTGTTTCGTCCGCGCTTATCGCAGACCTGTAGCTTAAATTTTGCTCTCGGTTCTTCATGTAATCGTTCGTTTCGCTTTCGCGCGAAGCGAATTTCTTTTCGATGGGCGCGGCGCCGTTTCGGGAGCGGTATCGCGCGTTGAT
>JANLTE010000107.1:0-8111 GCA_031362785.1 Elusimicrobiota bacterium | reverse complement strand
TTCCCACCAAAGCGCTGCTGGGGATATTATCGGTCCGGGGAATTATTTTTGCCTTAGGGTTGGGGGGAGCGAGTTGCGTCCTGGCCCTGTGGGTCTGGAACGCTTCGCTCAAGCACTACTGTTCTGTATCGAGTTAGATTCGAGAGTCAGTCGCGGAGCTCAAACCAATGGATATTCTGCCGCCCGTGGGGATGGCCTTCCGCGGCATAGACCAGATTCCCCCGGACTTCATACCAGGGTTGGTCCGCGCCGGCGCGCTGCGGATGGGTTGCGGTCGGGAATAGTTTGGAATCTTTCAGCGCATACCAGGGGTTCGCGTCCGCTCCGTCAGGATGGTCCGGGGTAGCGTACATTTTGCCATCGCGGATTTCGAACGTAGCTTTGGGCTGAGGCCCTTTGGGATGAAACGGAGTATTATACAGTTTGGTCACGGGTTTATTTTATCAAATCGATGAACTCATGTCCGAAAAAAACGCACGTTTAGCGGATTTCCTCGTGATGGATTTTACCGCCCAGGTTGGCGGCCCGGGCCATGAACGCGATGGTGACCAGCGATAGCAGCAGCGTCACGACCACGAGACTTCTCGGAATCAAATCCTTCCTGTAATGATGCCATAACCCCGCCAACGCGAGCAGCGCCGTAACGCCGCTTAAAATGAAGGCGGGTTCGGCTGCGTCTTCATGCGCCTCGATCATCGATTCGCTGATCCCCGGCATGTGTTCGATCTCATCTTCCGCCTTGTCGCCGCTTTTGGAAACAAGCCCCGTCATGAGGGCGGAAAAAATCAAAAGCATGAATCCAATTTTTTTGTATTCCGGCCCACCCTTCCATTCACCCCAGGACAAAATCACCGCGGCCAGGGGAATGCCGAACAACGGCCAGTGATTGATGATTAAATGCAGGTGCGCGGCGTTTTGAATCATAGCCTATTTTTTATCATAGTCGGACGCGCAGTGCAATCAGGCTTGCTCCGCGACCAGATTTGCCGCTTCGCGAATTTGCTCGAGATCCCTGATCTTCATGGCCGGCGTCGCGCGCAGAACACTGTCGATTAATATAATGGCCGCCTGGCGGAGCACAGACCCCTCCGGCAAACCGCTCAATCCGGACAGATCACTCATCAGCGACTTCGGGATTATCATCCGGTAAGAAGTGAACCGCAAGCCCTGACTTTGAACGCTTTGAATCCATTCGGACAACGCTATGTCCAACTCGGCGAGTTTTAAATCGGAGCCGCGATCCGGCGAGGACTGGAAGGATTTCGCGTCATCCTTCACATCAGCGTTTAGCCCGAGTTCCCGCGCGATATCCAGAATTTCATCCTTCTCATTATTTTTAATGGCATTCACAATGAACAGAAATGCCGGCCGTTGATCTTTATTAGTATTCTGGCTGGCATACAACCTCAAAATTTTAGCCGCGAAGGCCACGGGATTTTCGGAAGGATCAATCACATTTCCGATCAGCGGGCGCTCCGCCGTCACGCCGTCACCCTGAAGGGCTGTCGCCAGATCCTCAGTTTCAAATCCATGATATAGCATCTGGGTCGAGAGCCGCGCAATTTCCTCCCGCGTCAACCGTTTCCCAAACGCAACGGTTAATTTTTGATGCAGAACGGATTTTAATTTAGACTCATCAAGATGATTCATAGCGTTTGCGTCTGTATCTTTCTCCCCCATAACCCCGCCAATGCCATCCATCTGCTGCGACAGGTTCAACCCGGCAAGGATTTCATTAAGAGACGCGGCAAGGCGAACGCTGTCAAAATTCGCGTCCCTCCGCCCCGAAAGCCGGACCATCCCATCCACGATAGCCCCCGCGACCCTATCTTCCTCAGTCCGGACATTATTTTTCTCAAGTTCTCCGCGCTTCCAAAAAAGCGCCCACAGATCGTAACCCAGGTGAGGCAACGCGGCGCCCGCGAGAATGGCATCAAGATAAATTGAGTGGAACGACAGGTTTAGAAATGGCAGCATGAGATAAGGAATAAAGAAAATGGATTGCGTGATGATTTGATGCAAACTCGGCGGCGCGCGGCCCTCGTTCACGGCCACATGATGCTCCGCCACGAAATGAAACGCTGCAAAAACGATTAACCCCGCCGCAACAAAGGGAGTTGCAAAGAATGTCGCCGCTGCGAGCAGCGCGGGAATTTCAACAAACAATAACCCGGCAAACCCAACGGTTCTTGCCGTCTTTTCACTGTATCCCAATACTTTCATTATCCAGTAAATCGCGGTATTGGCACCGCGCGTTCTTATAGTTGTTAGATTGAGATGGTTTATTCGCATCAATACAATCGTATTGCGGACTATCTTTAAATCTACACCTTCATAGCCGGGAACTTTCTGCAGCAATGGCGTCAGTTCAAGTATGGTTATGGGTTCTTTTTGCTCCCTTAGAATCCGGAAGATTTCGGCGGTCCGTCCGCTGATGGAACCGGCCGGTAATTTGCCCGCTCTGCTTTGCGCGGTATGTACCGCTCTGGGATTTGCAGGCCGGGCCACCAAGCCGCGAGGTAGCGGATAGAGTGCCTGAACCTCTTCTTCATCGGCGTTTGGATGCTGGATGTGGCCCAATAATTCATGCCGCGCCCACTGGGTGCGCCACGGCGTGTCCTGCGACAGCAAGACCGGAAGGTCCTTTGCATCAATATACAGTTGCCCCCTGATGCGACCGGGATGGGTTATCAGATCCGTCGGCGGATCGATTACGCGCTCCAACGCAAGCACGCTTATCCTTTCGATGAGTCCGTCAAACACATAAATTTTTACCCAATTTTCTTTCAGGATTCCTTCAGGATCCAATGCGCGGTATTCCTCATCGAGCCAACCCAAAAGGCGCGCTCGATCTGATTTTTCACTGTCTGTAAAATATTCCCGGATGGCGTCGTTAACAACCTGATGCTGTTCTTCAGTCAAACCCTTGCCCGACAACCTCATGGCGAGCCCGCCCGGCGCCGTAGCGGCGGCCGGAGATGCCCTGAATATTTCATCGATCTGCCGTTTAACGTCGTCGAGCTTATCCTCGGGAATTTTGAAGTGCATAAGTTCAAATATATTCAGAACATCCTGGATCTGTTTAGGCGTTGCGTGAATCAGGCGATCCGTTGGGGCATAGATAGCTGGTTTAATTGATTTTCTCACAAGGAATCCAAGATCAACAAGAACATTAAACATGGATGAGGTAATACTTATATAAGTAACGCCATTATTATACAGAGGCATACTTATTAACTGCTTTGTGGTTACCAATTGGATCTGACCTAAATATACTTTTGCCAGAAGTTCTCCTACGGAAAGAGGGGCCACATAACCATATTGGGGTCGATAAGCTGTCAGACCTCCAATTTTGAAGCCGCGCCTATTAAGTTCCCATTGTCTTAAAAGTCCTTTCAAAGAATTAGATGATCCAACCCGGGCTGTTTCCCCGGCGCCTGGATTTACAATTTGAGGAGGATCTTCAACGTTCGGTCTGGTATCATCCCCGATATTTGCAAACGCTTCGCTGGAGAGCTCTCGAAGTTCCTCGGACTGCAAGGCGGCCCGGGCCAATTCTTTCAACGGAGCGGGGAATCGCGCATCAATCACCGCCTCATCATATTCCGTTGGATTTTTAATATGCCATAACTCATGAAGAGACCATTTGCTTAGATCTTCTTTTGTTAGTGAAAGCAGTACCGGCAATACTTTCGCATCAATATAGAGTTTTCCCCTAATGCGGCCAGGATGGGTTATAAGATCAACCGGAGGCTCTTCAATGCCCCGCACCGTTGAAAGTTCGCTGATTCTTTTGAGGAGGCCGTCAAAAATATAAATTTTAACAGGTTCAGGATAATCCCGCAGTTGCCCGGTGGGATCCAATTTCAGATACTCCGCGCTGTCAAAAGCCAGAAGCCGCGGCCGGTTTTCCTTGATAGGATCCGTAAAAATTTCCCGGATGGCGTCGTTCACCGCGTCATGCTGCTCCCGCGTCAGCCCCTTCCCGGACATCCGCATCGCGGGGCCGACTTTTTGATCTTCCGGGGGAGCTTGGGGTCCGGAAAATAGCTTTGTCATTATCCCATTCACCGGACCTCGGAAACCGTGCCATAGGAAAAGCCCGTAGTTATCGGACACTAAATTAAGGCTGATCCCGGCAAACCCCCGATCGATGATCCATCGCTCCAACTGCTCCGGAAACCATTTACTGAATGAAAACGGATTGGATGGATCAAGCCGTTTAATTTTATCCGTGCTGCCCTCCCTGATTGGCCAGAGCATTACGATCCCGGGTGAGCGGGGGTCCGTCATTAATTGAAGATAAAATATTTCCGAAGGGAGATCGGTCAACTTGCCCAAAATGGGATGGACCCACCATGGGTATATTTTTTTTAATCTCAGTTTATTCATAAACATGCTTTGGGTCTCGCCGGCCTCGCGGGTAAACATCCGTATCTGCAGCGCCTCTGAACGCGTTCCGGGCACATATTGAACGACAATCCAGGTAGGGACCGGCGGAGCCGGCATGAGCCTGATGATGTCTTCTGCAGACGGCGACAGGGTGGGGGTTCTCGCTTCCGGATCGGGTTTCCCGCCCCTCCAGATGATTCGCGCCAACGACGGCGCCGGCTTCTCTAATATTGAATCAATCTGGAGCTTGATCGCCGCGATCTTATCGGAAGGGATATTAAAATCCCCGAGTTCGGGGATATTTAAAATACGCTGCGCCTGCTCCAGCGTCGCGTCGAGCAGACGCTGCGCGTAGGCGTATGTGGCGGGTATTCTTCTCCTCTTCCTTTCCAGCAAGCCCACCGCGACCAAAAAATTGAACGGATGAAATGTGACGTGCGCCGCAATTTCATTTTTGTGTTCTAACCATTGCTCCCTGTTTTGAACGGGGCTGAATTCATCCCTCAAGCCGAATTCGCCGCGGTGCCGGTACAGGCCGGCCAGAACCTCGCCGACGGAAAGCGCCGATTTCGTATTTCTGTTCCGGTAAGCCGTCAGCGCGCCGATCCGGACTGCGCTGCGCGCGGCATAAACGGGAGCTTTCGGGCGGGGATCATCGTCCCACGGTAAAGGAGCCCTCATCTACACAACAGCCTCGGCATCATAAGGGTTTAAAATATGCCACAGTTCATGGGCGGCCGATTTCTCCCGCCACTTTTGATCCCGTGCGAGCATCATGGAAAATTGATCCGAATCGATGTAAAGGTTCCTCAGGGCGCGGCCGGGGTGGATTAAAAGATCCAGCGGAGGATCCACTTTACGCACGGATGAGAGGACTTTAATTCTCTGAAGCAACCCCTCAAAAACATATATATTTATTCCGTTATCGCGCAATACTCCGGCGGGATCGAGCGCTTTATATTCAATGCCGTCCGGCTCCAGGAGGCGCCGCGCCTTCGCTTTTTCCGGATCCGCAAAATATCCTCCGATCGCCTCATTGACCAGCTCATGCTGCAGCTGCGTCAGCCCCCGCCCGGACTCTCGCATGGCCGGCCCGGACTCGCCAACGTTAATCGCGTCATGCTCTTGCAGAGCGCGGGCCACCCCTTCGTTCTGGGAAGAACCAAGGAACTGCCGGCCCAGATCTTCACCCATGATTCGCAGGGCCAATGCAACGAGAATAGGGTACATGGGAGTCATGTCGTCCAACATATCTTTTTCCAACAGGCGCTCAATGATCTCCGCGGGGGCCATGGTATCGAGCAACGAGTTCGCGTCGACCAACATTCCCCCGATGAGGTTCGGTGAACCGGGATCGCCGATGAATTTGCTTTCGACCCAATGGGTCGCGCCGGAATGCTCGTTCCATATCTTCCAGATGGTCAGATAGATTTCAATTTTTCGTGCGAGGAGGCCTTTGATACGCTCCTCTTTTTCAACGGCGTCCATTTCCGGATCCAGTTTAATGCCTTCCAGTTCGTTGGACAGCGTCGGGCCCGACACGAACCCCTCGGTCACAATCCAGAACGGATTCAAATAATCAAAAATCCACTGCCCGCCCACCTGCGGGTGCATTGACGGATGATGGTCGGCAAGTTCTTTGGCCGCCTGAACGACTTTCTGCATGTGCTGGTGGGTAAAATCAAATGTGGATTCTTTGCTGACTTTCATCACGATAGGGTATTGAGAGATGACCCTCCCGTTGGACAGGACAATTTCCGTCAAAAGAAAAACGGCGTTGCTGGCGCCGTCGCCGATTTTTTTGATGCCGACCTTCACGATATCGTCCGTCCTGAAGTCGATCGAGCGAATCCCGTAAATCGTCTTAATCGACTCAACCATAATATCAGGATAGGATCGAATGGCTGATTTCAAGTCGTCAAATTCCGATCCGCTGCCTTCCAGTCCGCCCTCAAAAACGGCTTCAATGTCTTTTTCCGCAATCATTGGGCGCATGTCGGGAATTTCAAGGAAATATTTTTGGAGCCATTCGCGGCTTTTGTCCCGGAGCCAGGGATCGTTTTGCGCGCGCTCAAAAAGCTCATCGAAACGTCGGCCGCCCAGCGCGTGATACGCGGTTACCAAATTGACCCAATTATCCTTGAACCAGTCCCTCCCCAACAAACGTTCGAGCCTTGGCAAGTTTGCAATAAATTCCGTCAGTCCGTCCGGATCCTGCCAATGCAGGATCATTAAATCCAGCATCAAGGCGACCGGAGGAACCTGCCCGGCGTATCGTGAAACCATTGAATAATCCAGGGGCAATTGAGCCAAATAATCCTCGGCATCCGCCCGGACCGATTCCAATTCAAAAGCATGGTCCCGGATAAACGCTGCATTGAGAATCATTCCAAACCTTCTCTGCAACTTCCGGACCGTCGCGTCTTTCAGATTCTGCGCGCGCAGCGCCTCCTGGACTTTTTCAACCGCCCGTTCGTCCCGGAGAGCCTGCAGCGCAAGCCGGTGAGCCTCGGCCGGGGACATTCGGTGCCCCGACCTTTGCAGAACCATCATTTCTTCAACCTCATGCTTTAAAACAAGGTCCAATATAGGATCGTCCAGATCAAAAAGCCTTTTTTGTAAAACCAGAGTATAGTTGTAGTCTCCAAAATTCACGGCGCGATGATGCGCCAGGATATGGTTGCCGGGATCCGAAAAGAATTTTCCCCGGTTCGACAAAATTACATTGATCGTCAGCGCGGGAAACCCCTGCTGGCTGATGTGAACGGTCATTGAAATATCGCTTTTGCCGGACACCTTCACGTGAGTTTCCGTTCTCGCTTCCACTTTCAATCCGTTTCGTCGATATTGCCTTTCGAGGCTCTCCCTCACTTTCTTTTGCAGAACATCGTCAAAATCCACGATCGATTGTTCCGCCCATTGATAAAGCAGCTCCATGGACTCCAAAACGTTCAATTTAAGATTGTCCACAAACGTCTGGCGCCTGATTTTTGGGGGAGCATTTTTTGATTTCGCCGCGGCGGAAGTAATGACCTCTTTCAGCGGATCAGCCAATCCAGCCGTGAACCGTAAAACGAGCTTGTCGCTCGCGTTGCTTAGATGATCAGAAAGGATTTTTGCCATGTCCCCCACGTGCCACGCTCCGCCGCCGGATTTTTCTGCGGAGCGCAATTTTTTTGATATTCCGGAAACGCCGAACGGTTCGATATCCTCAAATCCGGCAGATCTGAATTCGGACAGTCCTGCCATCACCTCGATGAGTCTAATTTCATTGAAGCCCCTCTCTTCCAGCCAGGGCTCCAGTTGATCTGAATACCATTCCGGCGTGGAGAAGGGTTTCGATTGCAGCAATTGCCTCAGCTTTGGATAAGCTCCTGCGAACCTGAGCCAGACAACCGAAGGATTTTCTTTATCAATCGTGAGGAGGAGATTGAATAGCAGGGTATCGGGAATTTGACGGTTGTCAATTTTTTCAAGAAACGCCTCTCTCGTCTCTCCTTCCGGGCGCTCGCATAGCCACAGCTTTAATCCTTCCGGGTATTGCTCGTCCCTCCGGACGACGATCCAGGTGCGGCCGGGAGGGAGGGGCAGAAGTTTTGTGGCCTCCTCCGCGGATCTTAAAACGAGAGATAAATCGCCCGCGCCGGGGTCCGGATGGGTACCGGCCTGCCATATCACTTCATGGGATTGACCCGTTTCGACCTGCCCAGGAGCCGGAT
>JANLTE010000083.1:0-1894 GCA_031362785.1 Elusimicrobiota bacterium | reverse complement strand
ACGCTGTCCTGTCCCGAAACATAATTTTCCTTGCCGCTTGAAATGTTGTATTCGATCTTCATCGAATAACCCGGTTCGCCGAAATGAACTTCCTGAGGAGAAACGCTCGCGTCGCACCAGGAAGACCGGTCGTTCGGATCGAACTGCCAGGCGCCGATCCCCCCGCTCAACTGCGTGATCAGCTTTCCGTCGTTAAAGTCCGCGATCCAGAGCAGATCGTCTGAGGGCGCCGCTTCAAGGAGCGCCGCTCCACCCATTAAAACCGCGACTCCAATCCAAAAAATCCCATGACGGTTACCCATATCCTTTAGAATTTGATCGATATCGAGAAAACCTGAGTGTCGCCCAAAAGGCGCTGGCGTTCCCAGCCGTAATCAAATGAAAATGCCTTAACCTTGAAACCTAATCCCCAGGAAAATCTCCAGTCGCTATCTCGCTCCACTCCCCCGAACCGTAAAAACAGGGCTCGACGGTAAATCGCCTGTTCAAGGCCCAAATGGTGGCTCCTTTTTTTCTGATCCTCCCATTGGACTTGAGCGGAGACGAGGGTTTCTTTCCAGGGGCGGGCGGAAATTCCCGCGCGCAAGCGCAAAGGGATTCGCTCCTTGACTCCAGAATCCCACGAAATGAGCGTGCGATTTAAATCCTGCACGGCGGCGCCCAAAGTCACTTCCCGCCATTGATACCCCAGGCCGAAATCCAGCCCCATTCCGCTGGCTCCGATCGATGAGTGGACGCGATAATATTTTCCGTTCACTCCAAAGTAAAACGGCTTGAAGATTCCGGTGCCGTAAGAAAAGACCAGAGTGTTTTCCGCATAATCTAAAAAACTGGCTTCGCCCGAAGTGTCCATCCGGAGCCAGGAAAAACCCACGGCCCCCTTTCCGATTCCCGGGTGGACATAGCCGGTCGAAATATAGCGCAATAGCCCGAGGCCGTAGGGGTTGCGATATTCCGAGTGAAACGTTTTCTCGCGCATTTTTCCGAGCCCCGCCGGGTTGGAATGCACGGACTCATAATCGTCGAGCACCGCCACGAAACTTCCCCCCATCGCCGCCGACCGCGCGCCCAAACCCAACGATTCGAACGCGGACGCGTGAAGCAAAGCGGGAAAAATGAGGGCGAAGAACGCAACGGGAAGGAAGCGAAACAGCCGGTTTTTCATTTATTTCAAAACCCCGACTACCTGCCGGATCACGTCGTTTCTGTTATCGGCGCTTTCAGCTTCCAAGCGGTAGAAGTAAAGACCGTTCGATACTTTATCTCCGTCGTTATCGACTCCGTTCCAGCTGACGCTTTGATCTCCAGAAAGCTGGTCGGCCTGGATCACTTTACGGACCTCGTCGCCTTGTAAATTGTGAACCTTCAGCGTGACTTTGCTGGCGGAGGCTAAAGTGTAAACGAAGAAAACTTCATCTTTAACTCCGTCGCCGTTGGGAGAGAAAGGGTTGTTCACGATGCGAAAGCTCGATATCAGCCGGCCCGATTGTTCGATTTGGAACTCACCCGTATCGGACGACTCAAAGGTGTCGACCGCGAAGGTCCCGCTGCCTCCGGACCCTCGAGATATAGCGAACTCTATTTTCTTGATCCGCTTCATGTTCAAGTAGGCGTCCGTTCCGGCGGAAAACAGCGAAAGATCCCGCACGGGAACCGTTGCGGTTTTCCACGCGCCGGCAGTATTTGACGCCAGAAAAAATTTCCTGATCCAGGTCGTATTGTCGTCGTCGATGAGCTTGAATTCGATGTTATTGGCGGATTCGGTTCCCAGGTACTTGAACCGTAAAACGGAAAAAGGCGCGATGAAGAGCTGGAACGGCCGGTCGATCACGGCGTAAGGAGTTTCGAGGGGTAACGAGGGAGAAGTCGTAAAACTGTAATTCAGCTGATAAAC
>JANLTE010000036.1:0-3584 GCA_031362785.1 Elusimicrobiota bacterium | reverse complement strand
GGATCTGGCGCCGTCCATGGGCGGGGGAGGACGCTTTGATTTTAGGTTGGTAAATATAGCGGTAAGGCGATTGGCCAGCTTCGTCGGTCCCCATCGGAGGCAAATGTAGCCAATCGTGATGCCAATGAGGTTAAAAAATATCTGAAGTGATTTCTGGAGGGGATTAGGCGCAAAGGGCTTTTTGCCGTAAAGCACTTGATCGAGAGCGACCGCCAGTGCCATCCGGCGCTTTTGATGCTGTTCCCCGCTGGAAGCGGCGCGGGAAATCATGGAATAATTTTACCGATGGACACCTTCAATACGGGTGGGGAGCACATATTTTATGTCGCCCGAACGCACGAATTTTTCCCAGATTCGTAAAATATCACCATCCCACCATCCCTTCTTCACTTCTTCGTACATTACGGTGAACGCGCGGTCCACGTCCCAGGCTTCCTTATAGGAGCGCCGCGTTGTGAGAGCGTCATAAATATCGACGACGTTGATAATTCGGACCAAAATAGAGATTTCATCTTTTTTAAGCCCGTCCGGATAGCCGTCGCCGTTCAGCTTTTCATGGTGGTGGCGGATGAGCGGAATGGCGTCCTTTGCGGAGCGCAGCCGTTCGCAAATCGTGCAGCCCATGACGGGATGGCTTTTCATGATGTCGAACTCATCTTTCGTGAGCGGGCCCGGTTTCATGAGGATGCTGTCCGGGATCGCCATTTTACCTATATCGTGCAAAACTCCGCCGCGGTCCAGGGTGTCCAGCTCGGCGGGAGTGCGGTTTAAAAGCTTTCCGAGCGCGACGGCAAACCTTGAAACGCGATCTGCGTGACCGAGAGTGTAGGAATCTTTCGCCTCGATGACGCGAGCCAAAGTGAAAATAATGGATTCAGCGTCGTCGAGTTGATCGTTCAGCGCCTTCACCCGCAGGAGCGAACGGATGCGCGTCAAAAGTTCAACCGGGCGGTATGGCTTCGTAATGTAATCGTCCACGCCTGCTTCGAGGCCTTCGAGTTTCGCCCCCAACTCGCTTAAAGCGGTCAGCATAATGATGGGGACGAATCGGGTCGCTCGGTGCGATTTCAGCTGACGAGCCACTTCGTAACCATTTTCACCCGGCATGTCAACGTCCAATAAAACTAAATCGGGATATTCCTTGATTGCGGTTTCTATCGCGTCTATGCCGTTAGATGCGATCAGCGAATGGTACCCGTTATCGTTTAAAAGCTGTTGTAAAACTTCCGCGTCCGGGCGATTATCGTCCGCGATCAGAATTTTTTTCTGCCGATGGATTAGCTTATCTTCCATTGAAATCATCCCCGACTTCCTTTCGCGAGGAGCACGGTATTTTTTAAGAGCATCGTGATGGTCATGGGGCCCACTCCGCCGGGAACCGGGGTGATCCAACTCGTTTGGTCTTTCACCCCGTCAAAATCGACGTCACCGCACATTTTTCCACCCGCGTCGCGGTTGATGCCGACGTCGATCACGGTGGAGCCATTTTGAACCATATTCGCCGTAATCATTTTAGCCTTTCCAATCGCCGCCACGAGTATGTCCGCTCGCCGGCAGTGTTCAACTAAATTTTTTGTCTGAGAATGAACGATGGTGACGGTGGCATTTTTCGATAACAGTAGCGCGGCCATAGGTTTTCCGACGATGATCGAGCGTCCCACGACGACCGCGTTTTTACCAGCCAAGGAGATTCCGCATTTTTCAAACATCGCCATGATCCCGAGCGGCGTGCAGGGGACGGGCAGCGGGATTTTTGAGTTTTCAATTTCTTCGAAATCTTTTACGGCGAGAAGCCGTCCCAAGTTATAGGGATGGAACCCGTCGGCGTCTTTCTCCGGGCTCATCAGCGAAAGGACTGCATCAGGATTAATTTGCGGCGGCATCGGAAGCTGCACCAAAATTGCATGGACCTTGGGATCGTTGTTGAACTCATCCACTTTTCTTAATACGTCGGTTTGAGACGACCCCTTCAGCATCACATGGTTGAAGGAAACGATACCGGCGTCCTGGCAGGCCTTGTGCTTGTTGCGAACGTATATTTCCGAGGCGGGGTTATCGCCGACCAAAAGGGTCGCAAGGCCCGGAGCGATCCCGTTCTTTTTTAATTCCTGGACTTCTTTAGCCAGCCCTTCACGGATGTCGGCGGATATTTTTTTCCCGTCGATTAAGTTAAAGCTCATCGCGCGCCACCGGCTAAATCGTAAAGCGGCGGAGGGAGGATCGGGGGACGCTGCTTGTCTTCCCTCAGGCGCTGGAGCTCGACTTCCTTCACCAGCGTGTGGGGGGCAACGGTGGAGACGGGGATGGTCCCGGATTCTGCGATGCAAAAAGCGTTATTGACCTCATAGACGTCGCTCGAGGCAATAATTTTATTGACGGTAATCAGCGGAGTTCCAACCAGTTCAACGCCCCGAACCAAAGTCTCTTCCCCTGTGTTGGCGTCAACCCGGTAAACTTCTTCCGGAGTGCCTCGAAACGCCTGATAGCGGCCGCGGGCAGTCGAGGTGTCGCCCGAGCGGGTTTTGCGAATCATTAACCCGTAAGGCTTATTTTGTTTTTTACATTCTTCCAGGAGCATTATTTTTAGAGTTGAGAGCGGAAAAGATTTCGTTGATTTTACTAAAAGATTGGACATCCTACCAATAGGGTCGCGCCCAAACTGCGCCCGGCCGTGCCCATTCGATTTTGAATATCCCAAAATAGGCCTTCGTGACATGAGATAGTTTTTAAGTATGCCGTTTTGAATTAAAATCACCCGTTGCGCTGGAACCGCTTCTTCGTCATATCGGTAAAAGCCGTTCAGCGCCGTTTTGTTCCATTCGCGGAGCGTCGGGTCATCTTCGACGGTCAAAAAGCTTGGAACAATTTCTTTCCCGATTTGGCCCCTGAAGGTTTGGCCCTCATCGTCATCGCGCTGGCGTTCGCCTTCAAGTCGGTGTCCGAGCGCCTCGTGGAAGAGCACCCCTGTAGATTCCGGATCCAGGATCGCAGGGGCCGTGTAGGGATCGGCCAATTTCGCCTGAGTTAACTTGATAAGCTGCGCCGACATTTCTTCCTGAACCTTTACTAACGATTCTTCGTTCGGAAGCGATTCGTCCGATTGAATTGAAAACGAACGCGAAACGTCCAGCGTCATGCCGTCGGGCGCCTGAGCGTTCGCCCAGAGAAAAATGAAATAGGGGTTGCCTGGCGCGCGGGTGATCAGCTCGGTCCCTTCAGAATTAACGATATAATAATTTTTGAAGACCCTGCGAAGCGTAGCGCCGCTATTTTGAATTTCACGGAATTTTTTGAACCCGCCTGAAACAGTTTTTAGAGTTTCCTTATAGGCGTCCAGTGCAGGGTTTTCGAGAGGCGAAAAATCGCTTCCCTTAATTGGTTTTTCTTTGGAAAAATCATCGATTTTTTCTTTTTCGATTTCCGAGATTTTTTTACCCTGTTTTTGCAGATAATCTTTTACGGCCTGCTTATAAGCCTGGTCAGATAAGATCCAGAGCTGGTGTCGTATAGCGGCTCCGTTGTCTTCGAGCGTTGCGGCATCGGAAGCTCCGCGGTACCCCTCATGGGAGTTGTCGAGCGCGTGC
>JANLTE010000020.1:0-4012 GCA_031362785.1 Elusimicrobiota bacterium | reverse complement strand
CAAACGCGATACTGCTCGAGAAGAATTTAGATCGTTTTAAGCCCTCGCCCTATTTAATTTTTAGCATCCATTTGGATGGCGCGGAAAAAACGCACGACCGCATGGTATGCCGCGAAGGAATTTTTACCGCTGCGACCAGCGCCATTAAAGCCGCCAAGTCTCGCGGGTTTAACGTGATGACCAACACCACGATATTTGAGGGAGAGAATGTTGAGGAGTTCCGCGATTTCTTTGAGTTCGCGACGCACGAATTGAAAGTGGACGGCATGATGGTTTCACCCGGCTACGCCTACCAAAAAGCTCCTCGCCAGGATATTTTTCTGAAGCGCGAAGAAACGCGCGACTGGTTCCGACAAGCTATTTCGGGCTGGCGACAAAAAAAATGGCCGTTCAACCACAGCTCGTTCTATCTCGATTTTTTGGAAGGCCGGAAGACCTACGACTGCACTCCCTGGGGAATCCCTCTCCGGAACGTGTTCGGCTGGCAGAAGCCCTGCTACTTGATGGCGGACGCCGGTTACGCGAAGACCTATTCAGAACTTCTGGCAACCACTAACTGGGACAATTACGGTCATAAGTCCGGAAATCCGAAGTGCGCGAACTGCATGGTTCATTCAGGTTTTGAGCCTACGGCAGTGAACGACACCATCAACCATCCGATCGACGCTTTAATGTCCGCGATGGGGTGGGGAAAATATGGAAAGCCACCCGAAGGCTTTAACGGCCGATCCAGCGGCGGTTTCGGATTGAACGGGAAAAAAGTCATTCACATTCAGGACATTACTGCGCAGAAAATTCCCGTCGAAACAAAAAACTAGCTCTTCAGTTTTTTCTTCAGCAGCCGGATTCGTTCCTCCATGTGCGGGAAGATTTTCGCTCTGCCCGTAATCCGGTAAATTTCAAAAATTCTTTCCTGTGATTCCAAATCGTTCGTGATATCGTAAACATAGATCGAATAGCCGATTTTAGCGAGCGGTTCTTTCTTAAGGAGCCACGCGAACAAATCGCGTGGGGCGAAATATGTTCCCTGTAAATTTGTTACGCTGACGGCGATGTACTCCTTTGATGGCTCCGCGGAGTTGACGTGGTCGGAATAGGGGTACGACCAGCCGGTCGGTAGGCTTTGATATTGCAAGCCGTAATAAATTGGAGCACCCGTTCCAAAATAAGACAACAACAGTTCCGGGTTTCCTTCCTTTTGAATGAATCGCGCCAGCCCGTTTAGATCCTGCCCCCAATCGATATTCGAATCGGACAGATAATAGATTCCTTTTTCCGGCCCTCCGACTAAGCGGTTAAAAAATGAAAGATAGTCGGGCGCGATCGAAAGCACTTCGAGCGCGAGCGCTCCGATGAATCCTGCGGTGGCCCATTTTCCCCATGGGACTTTGACGAGTTCCGATCCCAGCTGTCCCAGCAGGATAAAAAGAAGCGGATACACGATCAGGATGTGGCGCAACCCGACGTTGACCCGCGCCCAGAGGTAAAACGCGCTCAAAATAACCAGGGTGGAGAGCAGGGGGAGTTCCTTGCGCGTGATCCGCATCTTTTTCGTGAATGCTCCGATGACGAAAGCCAGAAGAATCGTTAAGGTTGCCGTCGGTGTCTTGACCAGGAAGGCGAGCGGAAAATAGTACCACCAACCTTGAGTCGAAAATTTTCCAAATGAGAAAGGAGCCATGCCCGAGATCGTTGTGGTGCGCCGCGTTGGCGATCCTCAAGAGATAATCGCCGGGTAGAGGTAGATGTCTCAGGATTTCCGGGTTCAAGGCGCGGCCGGAAAAAATTTCTTCAAATTGATAGCTCGCGCATATGAGAAACCAAGTCCCTAAAATAATTCCCAGAAAATGGGGAGCCCTGTCGCGGAGACTTTGATATTTCAGCCCGGCATGAGAGACCCAAAAAATGACGGCGATCGGCAAGAGGATTAAAGCGGTTGTTTTGGAAAGGAGCGCGGTGGCCAGGAGCAGTGACGAAAAGAGGGTCCAGCGAAGGGAGGGACGATCGAGAAGTCTTGAGCAGGCGTACAAAAATCCGATGGAAAAACAGACTCCTCCCACATCGGTTGTGGCCAGCGAACCGTGCGCGATTAAGTTCGGGCAAAAGGCAAACAGCGCCAGCGAAAAAAATCCGCCGGAATTTCCATATAACATTGCAGACCAGCAATAGACCCACCATCCCAAAAGGCAGGCGAGCAGGATATTCACCGCGCGAACCGACAGAAGCAGCGTATGGGCGGGGATGTGGTTGCGGTATAGAAATTGAGCTGAGTAAATCGTCAGCTTGTTGACGGCTTCCGAGTCCGATTTTTCATCGTTTAAATAGGGCTCGGGCAAATTCGGAATACTGGAGTTCAGGCAAAAAATCGGCAGGCTGAATAAATAGCGGATCAGTGGAGGGTGCTCTGAATCGAGGTTTCGCCCGGTTTTACGCAAGAGGGCACTGGTCGCGATGTGCAGGGCCTCATCGTAAGTTTGAGATTTTTCAGAGGCGTGCCAGAGGGCCTGCGCGAAAAATATTCCCAACAGTCCGATCACGGCGAGGGATTTTAACGACGGGTTCAATGAAAAGTTCAATTTCTAAATTCTCAATTTCTTCTTGAGGATCGCTATTCTTTCCAGCGAGCGCGTCAGCGCTTCAGGGTTGCCGTTCATTCGATAAATTCCGGATATCCGTTCCTGCGCGTCCAGATCGTTGGTGATGTCGTAAACATAAATGGAATAGCCGATCTTGGCAACGGGCTTTTTGCCGCGCAGCCATTGGAACAGGTCGTGCGCCACAAAATAAGTCCCTTGAAGGTTCGTGACGCTGATCGCTAAATATTCCTTTCCGGGATCCGTCGAATTGATGTGGGTGGAGCGGGGATAGGTCCAGGCCGAAGGCATGCTTTGATATTTCAGCCCGTAGTATGGAGGCACTCCGGTCCCGAAATAAGATAGCACCAATTCGGGGTTCCCTTCTTTTTTAATGAATCGCGCCAGCCCGCTTAAGTCTTGCCCCCAATCGATGTTGGAGTCAGATAAATAGTCGATACCTTTTTCAGGCCCTCCCGCCGCGCGATTAAAAAACGCCAGGTAGTGCGGCGCGGATAATAGCACTTCGCCAGAGAGTAAAACTCCCGCTACGACCAAAAGTCTTGGGATTATCCCGCGGGGAAAAATTATCGCGAGCTGGCCCAGCAGGATATAGGTTAAAGGGTAGATCAGCAAAATGTGCCTGATCCCGATGTTCAAGTGGGCCGAAATCCCGCACCAGAGAACGATAGCTATAAGCGAAAGAATTCCAGACTCCTTGACGGAGAGAAAAATATTTCTGAATGGCAACAAGGCTAAATATACAGCTATCAAAGCGAGCGTAAAAGTCGGAGTTTTAAGGAGAATCGCTGCTGGGAAATAATACCACCAGCCGTCGCTTGAGTGTTGGCCCAGTAAGAAGGCGCCGTGGCCTCGGTCAGAATGGTGCAGGATGTAGAGAATCCCGTGCATGAAATTTTGGGGCAGCGGTGTCCATCGAAT
This sequence comes from Elusimicrobiota bacterium, assembly GCA_031362785.1. Lineage (GTDB taxonomy): Bacteria > Elusimicrobiota > Elusimicrobia > 2-02-FULL-39-32 > 2-02-FULL-39-32 > JANLTE01. Next base: position 497 of record JANLTE010000020.1, on the reverse strand, counting down.
GAGCTTTTGTAGAGCCGCTCCGAATCCCAGGTCGAGCCAATCTTGATTCGGCAGGGCGTGTGGAGCGAAGACGTTTTCAAATCGGTATCCGACGCAAACCACCAGCCAGGAAATTCCGCCCACGCACAATATTGTTTTGGCGATGGTTTTAAAATCGCGCTTCTTCAGCGTTTCAGCGAGCGGGTAAAGGATCAGAAAAATTCCAACCAGAAAAAGGTTTGTAAATTTGGAAAGGAGCGCCAGACCCAGCGCGATGCCGCAATAAAGGGCGCGGTTGACGGTTGGCTTTTCAATCAAGTTAAAAAGAGTGTAGAGAAAAAAAACCGCGAAGGCCGTTCCGCCTGCGTCGGTCGTGATGAGGGAAAAGTGAGCGATTAAGTTGGGGCAAAACGCGAAAAGAGTGAGCGATAAAATCGCGCCGGTGTCGCCGTACAGTTTTCGCGTCCAGAGAAAAATGACGAGGCCCAAAAAACAGCCCGCCGCGACCGTGATGGCGC
>JANLTE010000386.1:0-3800 GCA_031362785.1 Elusimicrobiota bacterium | reverse complement strand
ATGCCCACGTTCGGCTCGATAGTGGTAAAGGGATAATTTGACGAAGCCGCGTGACCGCTCGTCAACGAGTTAAACAGGGTCGACTTCCCCACATTCGGTAAACCTACTATTCCAATTTCCATTAGTCGATGGGCTCCATGTGAAAATTCTCTCGAACGCTCGCCCAACGGGCTCGCTCGGCGGAAAATCGTCCGCGCAGGTCGGGCGATTTTCCATCGTCTCGAGAATTTTCACACCGAGCCCATCCCATAGTCGTCATGGCAGCAGGGCGAGAGAGTCGCGGTGGATGATTTCGGGGCGTGAGCCAAGCTGCTTTTTAACATCGGCGGAGTTTTGGCCTTTCACGGTATTCATTTGATCGGACGAAAACGAAGCGATGCCGCGCGCGAACTCCACTTGATCGGGTGATTTAACGCTGATCACCGCGCCTTTTTGGAACGAGCCCTGCACGCTCACCACGCCCGCGGAAAGTAAACTTTTCTTCCTATTTTTGAGCGCCGCCACCGCGCCCGCGTCAACCACAACGCCCCCTTTGGGAAGCGCTCCGAAGAGGATCCATTTGTGTTTGGCCGAAATCGATTTGAGCGACACGAATTTCGTGCCGATATTTTTGCCTTCCACGATACCTGAGAGAACCCGTTTCGCGTTAGCGTTAGCGATATGAGTAGTGATGCCGGAAGCCGTCGTGATTTTTGCCGCCTCAATTTTAGAAGTCATGCCGCCCGTCCCCAGAGCGCCTTTCACTCCGCGCCAGGCGAGTTTTTCCACTTCGGAAGTAATTTTTGGCACTACCGAAATTACTTCCTTTTTTCCGTCTCGTTCGCGGATCAATCCATCCACATCGGATAAAATCACCAAAAGATCCGCGTCCGTTTTCACCGCAACCAGAGCCGAAAGCCGGTCGTTGTCTCCAAACTGAATTTCTTCCACCGCCACCGTATCGTTTTCATTGATGACTGGAACCACGCCCAGTTCAAGCAGCTTTAAAAGAGTGTTGCGCGCGTTTAGATAACGCCCGCGGTCTTCAAAATCGTCACGGGTCAGAAGAATTTGCGCCACATGCAAGCCGCGCGACCGAAACAACTTCTGATAGGTCCGCATGAGCGTCACCTGACCCACCGCAGCCGCCGCCTGCTTTTTGCTGAGGTCCTCGGGCCGCTTCGCCCAGCCCAGCTCTTTCACGCCCGCGCCGATCGCCCCTGAAGTCACGAGGATCATCTCATGCCCCTCCGCCGCCAAATCGCAAATCTCCCCCACCAGCTGGTCGAGCGCCGGATTCGATTCCTGCAGATTCTGTCGCTTCCCCGTAAAACTTGAGGTCCCGACCTTCACTACGATCCGTTTTTTTATCTTGGCCATTATCGATTCGATTCCATAAAATTATTCTATTGATACGGTGCGCGCGTTGAGCTTGCAATTCACCGGCGCATATCTTACCATTTCCAAAATATGAGAAAAAACGCGATCCATTTGATACTGACGCTTTTGGGAGCAGCGCTTTTGGCCTGGATGATCCGCAAAATCGGCCTGGGCGTCCTGGTCCATAATCTGGTCGCTTTTGGTTTTGCGAACACGGTGATGCTCATCGTCATTTACACCCTCGCTCAAACCGCCTTCTGCGCCGCCTGGCATGTGATTCTTCTTTGCTACCAAAGCTCTTTTGGCTTTTGGGAAACTTTCCGAGCCTACGCTGCGGGAGACGCGCTAAACATGACGATCCCCTCCGCCAACCTGGCTGGCGAACCCGTAAAAATTCTGCTCATCCGTGACAAACTCGCCAAAGAACCGGCCCTCGCGTCGATCACGGTTTATAAATTCGCGGACTTCATCTCGATGACCGTTTTCCTGCTGTTTGGCTGGACCCTTCAATTTTTCTTTTATTCTCTGCCCGTCGCATGGAACGTCGGCGGCGGCGTGATCGCCGGAGGCATGACGGCAGGATGCTTCTTGCTCTATGCGCTTCAGAAAAAGGGAATCTATCACCCTACCGGAAAATTCCTGCAGAAAATTGGCCTCGGGAACTGGATGATGCATCAAGTGGAGTCCGCGCATTTCGTAGACCACGGCATCCGCGAATTTTATATCCACCACCCGGCTAAATTCTGGCAGGGCGTTTTCTACAACTTCCTCGCCTGGTTCGGCGGCGTGTTTGAGATCATGATTTTCATGAAACTCTCAGGCCTCCCGGCCAGTTTTCCAGCGGCGATCACCATCGAAACGTTTTCGCTCTTCATCAACAACGTGACTTTTTTTGTTCCGGCCAGGATCGGCGTGGGGGAAGGCGGAAGGGCGCTGCTTTTTTCTGCGCTGGGATATCCGACTGCGGCGGGGCTTTCTTATGGAATTGTTCGAAGGGTTCGCGAATTGACTTGGGTATTGATAGGGCTCGTGATTCTATTTTTCGCTAAAAAAAATCAAACCCGTTCGGCAGCGCCCTCGAAAGAAGACTCTTTGAATAAAAACTCCATCACCCCGATATGAATCTTATCGCCGGGCTGGATGCCTTCCTTCATCAGCATCTTCTCAACACCCATCTTCTTTAAAATATTCTGCATCCGGGAAACCGCCTGCTCCTGATCAAAGTTGGTCATGGAGACTAGCCGTTCGACTTTTTTACCTTTGACCCGAAACCCGTCGTCTTCCCGCTCCACCCAAAACTCATTTTCAAAAACGAATTTCTTAAAATCGGCAATGACCGCCTTTTCCTCACGCTCTTCCTTTACTTTCGAAAGCCTCGATACAACTTCCTCGACAAGCTTCGAAATCCCAGCGCCCGATACCGCAGATATTGCAAAAAGTTTTTTGCCTTTTAACAGTTTTTGAAGTTTCTTGCGAACCTGATCGGCGCCAGTTAAATCCATTTTATTCAGCACATAAATGACGGGTTTTTTGGCGAGTTTAGCGCTGTAGCGTTTAAGTTCCTGTTCGATCGCCCGTACGCTCTGAAGCGGAGTTTTGCGGTCGAACCCGAGAGGATCGATTAAATGAATGAGAAGCCGCGTGCGTTCGACATGGCGCAAAAACTCCATACCGAGACCTTTGCCCAGATGGGCCCCTTCGATTAATCCCGGAATGTCCGCCGCAACGAAGGTTTTATCCTGAAACTGCACCACGCCCAAATTGGGAGACAAAGTCGTAAACGGATAATCCGCGATCTTGGGCGTTGCGGCCGATATCCGCGAAAGGAGCGTTGACTTTCCCGCGTTTGGACAGCCCACGAACCCCACATCGGCGATCAACTTCAACTCCAGATCGGTGTCGAACGATTCGCCGGGTTCGCCCTTCTCGGCAATTTTTGGGGCCGTGACGCGGGTGGTTTTAAAAGCGGCGTTACCGCGTCCGCCTCGGCCGCCCTGAGCGACCAGCAGCCTTTCGCCGGGTTCTTTTAAGTCGCCGACAACTTCCTCGCCGCGCTTCACCACGGTTCCGACCGGCACGCGAATCAATAAATCTTCACCGGCTCTGCCCGCACGGTCCCAAGGTTGACCGGGCGACCCTTCTTCCGCTTTGTAGTGAGGGCGGTAGGTTAAATCTAAAAGGGTATTTTTGTTGGGGTCGGCCACCATATAAACGCTACCGCCCAACCCGCCGTTGCCGCCATTGGGGCCGCCATAGGGAACGTATTTTTCACGCCGGAACGACAAGCGTCCGTCGCCGCCTTTGCCGGCCTGAATAAAGATGCGAATCTTATCAACAAACATAAATGGAATGTGGGCGGGTTCCTGCCCAAGAATCAAAAATTAATGCGGGATTGCTTATTTAAGGAAAGAGGGCTACGACGGGTAAACGCTGATTTTCTT
>JANLTE010000007.1:0-5453 GCA_031362785.1 Elusimicrobiota bacterium | reverse complement strand
TTGCCGATGGTGTGGCCATAGCCCCTTTCAAACGGCTCTGCGACAAATCGCCCGTAGCGATCCGTTACTTTTTCTTTTTCAAACTCCACCTTCTGGGTCAAAATCAACTCTTGCGTTCTCATCTTAAAATCCTCCTGTGCCTATCAAACCGATTTAAAATTTACGAACTGAAATTATTTTGAATACAACTCTACGATCAGCTGCTCGTTCACCTGGAACGAAATATCTTCTCGCATCGGCCAGTTCTTTATTTTGCCTGAGAACTGTCCAGCGTCCACTTCGAGCCACGCAGGAGCGGTGTTGCCTTGCAGCGACTGCTCCCACCATTTTTTATAAATGGCGTTCTCCCGGGAACTTTCATGGAGCGAAACCTGATCTCCCGGCTTCAGCTGATACGAAGGAATATTGACGGCTTTCCCATTCACTTTGAAGTGGCCGTGAGTCACCATCATGCGGGCTGCGACCTTAGAGATGGTAAATCCCATGCGATGCGCCACGTTGTCGAGGCGGGTTTCAAGCAACCTCAACAGGTTTTCACCCGTCAAACCTTTCTGCTTCGACGCGAGCGCGAAGTAACGGCGGAACGGACGCTCGGGAATTCCGATCATGCGCTTCAATTTCTGCTTCTCGCGCAAACGTTTATTGTACTCGGATGTTTTCTTGCCTCTAAAACCTTTTCCATGCTGACCGGGGATTTCCTTGCGCTTATCCAAAATGCATTTCGTGTAACACTTTTCCCCTTTCAGGAACAACTTTACCCCTTCGCGGCGGCACAGTCTACATACTGGCCCAGAATATCTCACTTAGACGACCTCCTTACGAACAGCTATTTTAAAATGTATCAAACGCGTCTGGGTTTAGGCGGACGGCAGCCGTTATGCGGCAAAGGCGAAACATCCCTGATGCCAAGAACCATCAGTCCCGATGACTGAAGCGCACGTATTGCGGTCTCGCGGCCCGAGCCGGGTCCGCTGACCAAAACGTTAATCTGCTTAACTCCGGCCTCCAAAGCTCTTTTACCCGCTGTTTCTGCCGCGACGGAAGCCGCGAACGGCGTTCCCTTTTTTGTGCCTTTAAATCCACAAGACCCTGAAGAGGACCAAACGATCGTGTTGCCACGCTCGTCGGTGATGTTAACAATGGTGTTGTTGAAGGACGATTGGATATAAGCTTTCGCGATTCCAATGTTCTTCCAGATTTTTTTCTTGCGGGCTGAAACGCGAGCCGCTGGGGCTGGCGCTCCTGGAACTTTTTTAACTTCTGCCATAATAACTCCTCGCTCCGATAATAATTACTTCTTCGCTGCCGCTGCTGGCGCTGCCGCTGATTCAGCTTTGCGGCTGGCTGAACCGACTGTTTTTCTCTTACCGCGGCGGGTCCGCGCGTTCGTTTTCGTTCTTTGTCCGCGCACCGGTAAGTTCCGGCGATGACGCAAACCCTTATATGATCCGATTTCAATTAATCGTTTAACGTTTCCCTGCACTTCGCGGCGGAGATCGCCCTCCACTTTAATGTTTTGCGCGATGTAAGAGTTTAATTTGTTAACGTCGGTCTCCGTTAAATCCTTAACGCGAACGCCTTCCTGGACGCCGGTTTCGAATAAAATTTTGCGAGCGTTCGAGCGGCCGATGCCGTAAATGTATGCGAGCGCGATTTCCACGCGCTTATGTTTCGGAATTTCCATCCCAGCGATTCTCGCCATCTAAATTCTCCTTTATCCCTGACGCTGCTTGTGGCGTTTTTCGGTGCAGATCACGCGCACGACGCCTTGCCGTTTAATGACTCGGCACTTGTTACAAATAGGTTTCACTGACGCTCTTACTTTCATTTTAAACCTTCCGTCGATTAGTTTTTGGTAAAACGGTTCCGGCCTATCTTCGCTGCTTGGCGTTCGGGTCTTCTTTTTTCGGCTCGCCGCGATAAGTAATTCTCCCGCGGGTTAAATCGTAAGGCGACATTTCTACCCGCACTTTGTCGCCCGTCAAAATCCGGATGTAGTGCATGCGCATTTTACCGGAGATATGCGCCAATATGACATGGCCGCCCTCAATTTCGACGCGGAACATCGCGTTTGGAAGCGATTCTAAAACTTTACCTTCAACTTCAATTTTTTCTTCTTTAGCCATTATTTTCTTAATTCCCTGTCGCTAATCAGCCCCTGACAATCCGATCAACAGGCCTGCGTTAGTGATCGACTTCGACACAATGCCCGGCCAATGTATTCAAAATATTTACGAAAGGTCTCTGGCCTGACATTTAATTTATTTTAGTTAAAATTTCGCTGCCGCCCTCTTTAATTGCGATCATGTGCTCGGAGTGGGACGAGAGCGCTCCATCTTCCGTTAAAACGGTCCAACCGTCCGGTTTATGCAAAATTCGTTCAGTGCCCGCGTTCACCATAATCTCTAGGGCCAACACCATCCCGTGCTGCAGGCGGATTCCTGTGCCCGGCGTCCCAAGGCAAGGGACATGCGGATCTTCATGCATCGCGCGGCCAATTCCGTGCCCCCCGTAGCCGCGGACGACATTGAAACCTGCCGCCTCGCAAACCGACTGCATCGCGTAAGAAACATCGCCCAGCCGTTTACCAACCACGGCGGTTTCAAGGGAATGAAGCAAAGACCGTTCGGAAACTTCTAAAAGCTGTTGCGCTTCCGGCGTGATTTTTCCGATGGGGACCGTGCGAGCAGTATCGCCACACCAACCATTGTAAAAAAGACCGACATCGATGCTTACGACATCACCGCTTTTTAGCTTACGCGAACCCGGAATCCCATGAACGACTTCATCGTTCACGGAAGTGCAGATGTGAGCGGGATAGCCCCGATAATTCAAGAAAGCAGGTTTTGCGTCGTGTTCTTTAATCCACTTTGCCGCGAACCGATCTAAGTCTGCAGTCGTAACGTCGGGTTTAACCTTAGAACAGACAGCTTCCAGCAATTCGCCCGCCAGGCGCCCTGAAACTTTCAAAGCATCCATCTCTTTGTCGCTTTTCAGTTCCACGGATTGGGCTGGCATAATATCGTCAAAGAGCGGTTAAATAACCCCTGTGGAAATTTTAGATTGTAGCAAATTTTTAAGGGTTTTAAAAACATTTTCCGGATCTTTTGATCCATCGACCGCCAAGAGCCTCCCGGACCTTTTATAGAAATTGATCAGGGGTTCGGTTTGCTGGTTGTACACTTTGAGACGCTTTTTAACGGTTTCAGGCTTATCGTCATCGCGCAAAATTAATTTTGTTCCGCAAGCATCGCAGGAATCCGCTTTTTTAGGAGGATTCGTACTGGGGTTAAACGTTAACTTGCATTGCGGGCAGGTTAGCCGACCGCTCAAGCGCGTCACGCATTCCTCCTCGGAAACATCGAGAGAGAGCGCCCGCTGAATCATTGATAATTGGTCGAGCTTTTCCGCCTGTGGAATCGTGCGCGGGAATCCGTCTAATATATAGCCTTTCACGCAATCCATTTGTTTGAGCCGTTCCTGAACGATGTCAATGATAACTTCATCGGGCACGAGACGGCCCGACTTCATAAACTCTTCGGCTTTCTGGCCGAGAGGAGTCTTGTTTTTCACCGCTTCGCGGAGGATGTCTCCCGTTGAAATTTGAGGGATGCCAAATTCTTTCGCGAGGCGAGAGCTTTGCGTCCCCTTACCAGACCCCGGAGCTCCCAACAAAACCAGGTTCATTGAGATTGAACGTTAAACCAGCGGCCCTTAATGCGGCCCTTCTTTAAAAAACCCTCGTAGTGTCGCATGATCAAATGGGATTCGATCTGACCGATGGTATCTAGAGCCACGCCGACCGCGATGAGGAGCGAGGTGCCTCCGAAGAAGAACGGAGCGTTCATTTTCTGGCGCAAAATATCGGGCAGGATCGCGATGATAACCACAAAAAGCGCGCCCCATAAAGTGATCCGCTCTAAAATTTTCTGAATGTGCTTTGCAGTGGATTCCCCCGGACGAATACCCGGAATGAATCCTCCCCACTTCCGCATGTTTTCCGCTAAATCAGTGGGGTTAAACTGAATGGAGTTATAAAAGTAGCAGAAGAATATGATCAGGCCGCCGTACAAAACTTCGTAGAGCCAGCCCCCGCGGTTCCACACGTCCATAAACTTGGACGCGAAGGGAGACTCAGGAAAAAACTGGGCGATCGTAACCGGCACCGAAAGGATGGATACCGCAAAGATCACAGCGATCACTCCTGAAGTATCTACCTTAATAGGGAGGAAGGTGCTAGCTCCACCCATGACTTTGCGACCCACCACGCGCTTGGCGTATTGCACCTGAATTTTGCGCTGGCCCGTTTCCACGTACACCGTAAAAACCGTAAATGCCAAAATGACAACGCCCAATAGCAACGCGCCAAAAATCGAAATTTCCTCAATGCTCAAAAGCCGCACCATATCCTGCATGCCTTTGGGCAGCCCGATCACGATTCCCGTAAAAATAATCAAGGAAATTCCGTTCCCAATGCCGTTTTCGGTAATTTGTTCGCCCATCCACATGACGACCATCGTACCAGTCATGAGGGTCAGAACGCTCAGCAAATAGAATCCCGCGGTAGGGTCGGTCACGATCGGAAGGCCTCCGGGCGTGGGCAGCTTGGTTAAACTATAAATCAGTCCGAACGATTGAACCACTCCCAAAAAGAGCGTGAGGTAGCGCGTAATTTGGTTCAGTTTTTTGCGACCTAACTCGCCCTCTTTGGCCAAGTGATCCAAATAAGGAAAGACATGCGCGCCCTGAAGGAGGCTCATAATAATGGACGAGTTGATATAAGGCATAATACCCATAGAAAAGATGGAAAAGCGGCCGAGCGCACCACCCGAAAACATGTCTAAGAAGCCAAGGAGCGTGTTCTTCTGACTTTCAAAGAGCATGCGCATGGCCTCTGCGTTAATTCCAGACAAAGGTATGGCGGCGCCTAAACGGTAGACGGCCAAAATCCCAAGAGTGTAGAGGATTTTTTTCTTGAGTTCGGGCACTTCAAAAATATCGGCAAATGATCTCATCATGATATTTTAATCCTTTATTCTTTTTTCTTAAGCCAGGACATCATCGAGCGCAGCTTCGCCCCGACTTTTTCAATGGGGTGATTGGCGAGGTTTCTGCGGGACGATTCCATGACGGGCTGACCGACGCGTTTTTCCAAAAGGTACTCTTTCGCAAATTCACCGGACTGAATTTCGGCCAAAACTTTTTTCATGGCGAGCTTCGTCTCGGGCGTTACGATGCGAGGTCCGCGAGAATATTCGCCGTATTCCGCGGTATCGGAAATTGAGTGGTTCATCCAACCGATACCGCCTTCTTGAATCAAATCGGTGATGAGTTTGAGCTCATGCAGACATTCAAAATAAGCGACCTCGGGCTGATAGCCGGCTTCGACCAAGGTCTCATAGCCGGCCATCACGAGCTCCTTGGCGCCGCCGCAAAGCACGGCCTGCTCGCCG
>JANLTE010000359.1:0-6505 GCA_031362785.1 Elusimicrobiota bacterium | reverse complement strand
TCGTGGGCCACGACATGGTTGAGCTTTCGCGCGTTTTCTTCCGCGAACTTCAGAGTGACTTCTGAAATGAGCCCCTGGCGGCCCGCTTCCTGAAGGGATTGGGAAAAGGAATAAATATTTTGATTGGTGACTTCTTTTTCGATGTAACGGTTCAGCAACCGTCCCGCAAGCTTGGAATATTCGGGCTCTTCTCCGATGAGGTGCGCCGCCGTCTGGATGGAAAGGTCGTCCAACTCCTGGGTAGTCGCCCCGTCATAAAGCCCTCCGATCGTCTTCGAAGCGATCCGCAAAGGATCGACCGAGGGCAAACCATAAACATGGCGCGTGACGGCCTTGACAATTTTATTGACGTCCACCGGCTCGTAGGCACCGTTACGCTTTCGGATGTGCATTGCCACCGACGGGTTCGCCCTGACTTCGGCCTCTTCACCGGAGGCCTGCAAAGGCAACTTGGGTTCTGCGTTGGCTGGAACAATCATAATGTTCTCAATCGGCTCCATGAATGCCTCCTAAAAATAGAAAAACCCCTTCCTTAAAGCATAAGAAAGGGGTTGCGCCCTGATTACTTGGCCCCAAAATTTTACATTTACTGGCAGGTCTACTGGCTCTAGGGTCTGACTCCTACTAAGCGCGCCTTCTCACCCGAAACTTCCCGAGCGCCTTTCGTTCCCCCATTACAGCACCGGGAGTGCTTCCGATTCGCACGGAATTTCCTATCAAGTTCTTGCGAACGCCAATAAAGAACGAAACAACGATTGGATTGTATGTATTAATATTCTACTTGTCAAATTTCCACTGGAAATAGTTTTTTTGAGCTTTTCGAAATAATAAAGCTATCGAATTTATCTATTCATGACATCTTGTTTCGCGGCGCGGCGCCGCGTTTCATTTCGTACCGCCATTTCCAAATCGCGTAAACGGGCGGGTAAACCAACAGTTCCAGGATGAAACTCGTGAACAGGCCGCCCACCATGGGAGCTGCGACGCGCTTCATCATATCCGCGCCGGTTCCGACCGACCACATGATTGGAATGAGCCCGATTGCCGCCGCGCAGACCGTCATCATTTTCGGACGGATCCTTTTAACGGCTCCGTGAATAATCGCGTCGTGTAAATCCTGATAGGTATTCATTTTTCCCTTCCGGACCGCGTCGTTGTAGGATAGATCCAAAAACAAAAGCATGAAAACTCCGGTTTCGGCGTCGAGTCCCATCAGTGCGATCATCCCCACCCAAACCGCAATAGAGACGTTGTAATTTAAAATGTAAAGAAACCAGACCGCGCCAATGAGGGAGAAAGGCACGGCGAGCATCACAATGCCCGCCTTGACGGCCGATTGGGTGTTCATGTAGAGCAGGACGAAAATCAGGAAGAGGGTGATGGGTATGATAATTTTCAATCTTTCCCTCACGCGCAGCATGTTTTCATATTGCCCGCTCCAGTGCAAGGAGTAACCCGTCGGCAATGTAATTTGATCTTGAACCAGTTTTTTCGCGTCTTGAACGTACCCGCCCACGTCCCGGCCCGCGATATCGATGAACACATAACCCGCGAGCATTCCATTTTCGTCGCAGATCATCGCGGGCCCGTAAGTCATTTGAATGTCCGCGAGCTGATCCAACGGGATCTGCGCTCCCGACATCGTTGGGACCAAAACCCGGCGCAAATCCTGCAAATTGTCTCTGAATTCACGGGCGTAGCGCACGCTGATCGTATAGCGCTCCCGGCCTTCCACGGTCGTGCTGACGGGTTCCCCGCCGATCGCGCTCATGATCACCATTTCCGCTTCCTTAACGCTCAATCCGTACCTCGCCAATTGATCCCGCTTCAAAGTGAAATCCAGAAAATAACCTCCCGCGGTGCGCTCGGCGAAAACGCTGCGCGTCCCGGGAATATTTTTCACCGCCATTTCCAGCTGCTCGCCGATTTTCTCAATCTCGCGCAGGTCCGGACCGAACACTTTAATCCCAACGGGAGTGCGGATACCCGTGGCCAGCATGTCGAGCCGGTTCTTAATGGGCATGGTCCAGGCGTTCACGACTCCCGGAAGTTTAAGCTGAGCGTCCATCTCGTTCACCAGCTCATCTTTAGAGATGTGGTTGGGCCACAAATGTTGGAAAGGCCTTTGTAAAACGTCGGGCATCCAGGAATACCAGCGGTCGGTTTTCCGCCATTCGCTTTGAGGTTTCAGAAGGACCGTCGTTTCCATCATGGAAAAAGGAGCCGGATCGGTGGAAGTTTCCGCGCGCCCCGCCTTTCCAAAAACCCGATCCACTTCGGGAAATGTTTTCAAAATTTTATCCTGCGTCTGCATCAATTTTTGCGCTTCGGTAACAGAAATTCCGGGCAGCGTGGTCGGCATATAGAGCAGGGACCCTTCATAAAGCGGCGGCATGAATTCGGAACCCAGCTGCAGGTATACGGGGATGGATGATAAAACCAATAGGGCGGCCGCGAGGATGGTTGATTTGGGAAAGCGCAAGACGAAATGACAGAGCGGCTCGTAAATTCGGAAAAGTATTTTACTGATGGGGTGCTTTTCTTCGGGATAATATTTGCCGACGGTCACCGCGTTATACGCGTTTGATAGCCACTGGGGTTTAAAATGTTTGTAATCCATCCGCGTGAACATCATTCGCATGGCCGGGTCTAATGTGATCGCCAGAACAGCCGCGATCGCCAGTGAGAGGTTCTTGGTATATGCGAGGGGCTTAAAGAGCCGTCCTTCCTGATCCACGAGCGTAAAGACCGGCAAAAAGGCGACCGCGATCACCAGCAATGAAAAGAAAACCGAGGGACCCACTTCTTTGAGCGCGTTCAAGCGCACTTCATGATAATCTCCCACCCGCCCGTTCTCGTCCCAGAGCTGCAGCTTTTTATAGGCGTTTTCAACCTCCACGATGGCGCCGTCCACCAAAACGCCGATCGATATTGCGATCCCGGCCAGCGACATGATGTTGGAAGTGACTCCGAGGTAATACATGGGAATGAAAGCCAGAGCGACGGAAATGGGTATCGTTACGATGGGAATAATCGCCGAAGGGATGTGCCAAAGGAAAATAAGAATGATGATGCTGACGATGATTAGTTCTTCGGAGAGCGTCCGCTTGAGGGTTGCGATGGAATCCTGAATTAATTTCGAACGGTCGTAGGTGGTTACAAGCTCCACGCCTTTGGGCAGAGAGGATTTAATTTCCTTTATCTTTTCTTTCACGCGTTCAATCACGTTCAGCGCGTTTTCGCCTTGTCGCATCACGATGATCCCGCCAGCCGCGTCCCCTTCGCCGTCCAAATCCACGACGCCTCGCCGCATGTCCGGACCTAAAACGACGGCGCCCAGATTTTTTACCAATATCGGAGTGCCTTTTTGATCGTTTCCGACCGCGATACTTTCGCTGTCAGCAATCGATTTCGCGTATCCCTTGCCCCGGACCATGTACTCCGTGCCGGAAAACTCAACGACTCGGCCTCCCACATCGTTATTCCCGTCGCGGATGGCATCGATGACTTTCGCCAATGGAATTTTGTAGGAAAGCAGCGCGTTAGGATCCAGATTCACCTGATATTGTTTCTGGAACCCGCCGATGGACGCTACTTCGGCAACCCCAGGTACGCTTTGCAGCCAATAGCGCAAATACCAGTCCTGAAAACTTCTTAAATCCGCCAGATCATTTTGTCCGGTCTTGTCGACCAGCGCATACTGGTAGACCCAGCCCACGCCCGTCGCGTCAGGACCCAGTTCGGTCGAAACGCCTTCAGGCAATTTAGGAATAATTTTGGAGAGATACTACAGGGTCCGGCTGCGCGCCCAATAAAGATCGGTTCCGTCCTGGAATATCACATAGACATAGGAAAACCCGAAATCGGAGAAACCCCTGATAGCTTTGATCTTGGGAGCGCCGAGGAGCGCGGTGACGATCGGATAGGTCACCTGGTCCTCGATGATGTCGGGCGAGCGGTCCCAGCGGGAATAAATAATGACTTGGGTATCGGACAAATCAGGGATAGCGTCCAGCGGCACCCGCTTCATCGCGTAGATGGACGCGGCCAGGGCGCAGGCCGTGCATAGGGCCACGATGAATTTGTTACGCGCCGACCAGTCTATTATTTTTTCAATCATGACATTATTCGATTTATTTTTTAGAGCCCATTCCCTGCGCCGCGGCTTTAAGTTTCGATTCCGAATCGATCAGGAAATTTCCGGAAGAGACCACTTTCTCTCCCTTTGAAACGCCCGACAATATCTCCACATAGGATTCCGTTTCGCTCCCGAGGCGAACCTCCCTGGGTTCGTAACTGCCGTTACCCTGATCCACGAACACGATTTGGCGTTCGCCGCCGTTTAAAATCGCTTCCCGCGGGACCGAAAGTTTAGAACCCAGTTCCACCTGGATTTTGGCGTTCACGAACATCTCCAGTTTCAATTTTCCGTTTGTATTATTAACTTCGGCTCGGACCTTGAGCGTCCGGGTTTCAGGGTTTACGATGGGATCGACGCTCGTAACGGTTCCCCAAAATTTTTCACCCGGCAATGCGGTTGAAGTGACATCCATCCTTTGGCCAGGCAGAACCAAACCCGCCTCCGATTCATACACTTGCGCGTAAATCCAAACCGATCCGCCTTTTTCCGGCAATAGCAAGTTATTGGACTGATAGTCCTTATCAATTTTATTGATTTGGGATTCAGAGAGTCCCGCCTGACGGAGTTTGAGGGTAGCCGCCCGCACGAGGGCGTTTGTGCGTTCTTTTGCATCCTCCGAAGTGCTGTCTTTCATGTTGTTTTTCGATTGAAGAGCTTCCCGATATTCTGAAATATCGTTATAGAGTTCAGGATCATAGGCCACCCGCGCCGAAGCCCGGATCGTTTTCGTTAACGGCCGGACTTGGACCGCCTCCGTTTTCACTCCTATGAGTTGCTGCCGCTCCGAGTTCACTTTGATGGCGGCTTGACCTTCGACAGAAACCAGGGATTCTTCCTCTTCATAAACCGGAACATAATCCATCCCCATATTATCCTTCGCGGGAACGGGAGAAGTGACGGACGGATGCATCGGATTCCTGTAAAATTTAATCTTCCTGTCTTTTTGACCCCTATGACCGTCACCGGACATTTGCATGTCATCCGAATCCATGAGTACCAATTTCATGCCGCAGATGGGACAATCGCCCGGTTTATCGGCAGTGTAGTTGGGGTGCATGGGGCAATGATATATTTGCTTCCGCGCGGATTCACCCGCCTGCTGCGTTTGATCCATGCGATGCGGCGCGAGACGCCCCGCCCAATAACCGCCGAATCCCACGATAACGATCAACATCAAGATGATTAATTTTTTATTCATTTTTCCCTCCCGTCAAATCCATGCCGACGGCGCGCTCCAAATGCGCCAAATTCGTTCCGTAATCCGCGAGCGACTTGTAATATTCCAGTTTAAAATCGATGAGCGCCCGTTCGGAGTCGAGCAGGTCCAGAAAACCCGTTTTTCCGGATTGATAGGCCGACTCGCTCACCCTCAGCGATTGTTCCGCCTGGGGCAAAATGGTCGTTTTATAAAGATCGATGAGGCGGCGGGCCGTTTGCACATGGATCAAATATTCTTTCACCTCGTAACGGGTTTTGATTATCGCGGCCTGAAGCATCGCGTCGCTATGTTCCCTTTCCTGAACTGCCGACCGGATGGCGGCTTTCCGCCCGCGGAACCAGATGAAGGGCAGGTTAAGCTTCACCATCGCGGACGCGTCATCTTCCATCCCGGCCCTCGTGCGCCAAGTATACTGAAGCATGGTATCGGGAAGGAATTCGGATCGCGCCGCCCGCAATTCCGCGGAAGCGTGAGTCGTGTGATGACTGGCCGCTTGGATTTCAGGACGATTTTGCAGCGCCCGTTTTTCCAAATCCTGATAACTATAATTAAACGGCGCCGGGGAGGGATCGTCTTTGGCGCTGATAGAAACATCAGGGGATCGGTTCAATAGAGAGTTTAGTTTGGCTTCGGCGGTTTCGCGCTCCTGCTGCGCCGACACGCTCCGGTTGAGCATTTTGGAAAGTTCAGTCTGAGCGCGCAAAACATCCGCCTGGCTCGTTTTGCCGATAGCGTATTTCGATTCGGAAATTTTTGAAAACCGCCGCAAAACCTCAACGCTCTCCTTAACGATCCCGACCGCGCGCTCGGCGTAGATCAGCTCAAAATAATCTTCTTTCACTTGCGCCAGGACATCGAGCTCAAGAGCGCGATAGTTCGCTTCTTCTCTGTTGGCGGCATGCTCCGCGGATTTTCCGCGAAGGCCGACCTTGCCAGGAAATGGAAAAGTTTGCGACAGCGCATAGCGTTTTTCTTCGGCTGTGCCAGCGTTCAAACCGGACCGGGAGAACCCCATGAGTTCAAGTTCTATTTCGGGATCGGGCCAGCTTTTGGCGATACGAATCCTGCTTTGAGCCATCTCCCAGTTCTTTCGAGCGGCTAAAATTTCAGGGTTCTGTTGACGCGCCTCTCTCAGCACCTCGCTC
>JANLTE010000300.1:0-9094 GCA_031362785.1 Elusimicrobiota bacterium | reverse complement strand
CGCCTGGGCAAACTGGAGGAGCGCCATCTGGGCTGTCGCGTCCTGCATGGCGACGCGGTCGGGACGGATTTTTAAAACGCCCCGCCCCGGATCGATCTCCTGGTTTTGGGGATCATCGAAATGCCCATAAAGGATTTTTTCGGAAAGCGTGAGGGGCCGGCCCAGCCGTTTCCGGACAATGGCCAGCCTGGCCTCCATCGTGGAATAAATTTTGCTCGCCAGGTCCGCGGTCGTTTCAATTTTCATGGCACAAATCCTCTAAATGTTGGAAATTATTGGGTTGGATCAGCGGCTAAATAATATCAGTTCCTGACCGCATTCTCAAATACCTGCCAAGTCGCCCGCGCGGTCATCTGCCAGGAGAATTTTTTCGCCTGTTCAAGCCCTTTCTCGCGCAACTGCAAACGCAGGTCCTGGTCTTTGAGGAGCACCATCATTTGATCCGCCATTTCCTGAACGCTTTCTGGATCAAAGTAGACACCCGCGTCACCTACGACCTCTGGTAAAGAGGATCTGTTGCTCACCGCCACCGGCACGCCGTAAGACAAAGCTTCCAGCGGTGGCAGTCCGAACCCTTCGTATAAGGAAGGGAAAACAAAAATCTCGGCGCCGCCGTAAAGGGGCGGCAAATCACTCGATGGCATGTGACCCAAAAACATAACCCGATCCTTCAAACCCTTCTCATCCGCCATCTGGCCCAACTCCGCCTGCCGCGCCGCGTCTTGATAACCCGCGATCACTAATTTACAATCGGTTTGAAGAGAGATTTTCTGAAAAGCGCGAATCAGCCGCGGCAAATTCTTATGGGCGTGGTTGCCCGAAACGCACAAGATGTAGTGGGAGAGCGCGTACTTCCGTTTCAATTCCTCGATATCAGACTTTGAAAAAGTCCTCGGGTCGCCGAACTCCGGCCGGGCGAGAAGAATCGAAGTGATTTTAGATTCCGGCGCATTGAACAACTTTACGACATCTTTCTTTGTATTTTCCGATATCGCGATCACCTGCGCCGAATTTTTAAGAGCGATCGGAAAGAAATTTTTCAAATAAAATCCATGTTTAACGAGAGGCAGCTTCAATACGAAGGGAATGACGTCAAGGACCGCCATCACTTGCTTTACGGGAGGGAACGGCAGCGCGTCGATTTGCGAAGGAGAAAAAACGAGGTCGTAGCGCCCCAAAACGAGACGGACGGGAAAAACGAATTGCGTCCAGAACATTTTAACGAAATCGCCAAGTAAAAGCGCGGCCCATTGGCGGACCGGTTTTCTTGGCTGCGGAACTGAGTTCGGAAAGGGTGATTCGTCGAACGCCGTCCCGCTCGATATTACCGCCAAATTAAATGGGAATGGAACTTTGACTCGTTCGCTCGGGATGTTGGGAAAATGTTCGGGGGCGAGCGTGAAGACATCGAAGGCGTAACCTTCCATCGCCAGATACTTTACGAGGTGCGTGATGTAGTGGTCTGTGCCGCCGCCCCCTTGCCTCGAAACGCGGATAGCATTGATGGCGATTTTCATTGTTTTCCTATTCCTTAAAACTAGGGAAACAATACCCGGCCAAAATAATAAATCCCCTTCGCTTCGTTCGAGGGACCAGTTCGTGGGGTTTTTGGCCTGGCATGCGATGAGATCCTAAAAGTCTAAAGGCGAACGGTTTTGTCGGAGGAGATGATACTGCCTCCATTGCCGCCGGACTTGGACGCGAAGATCATGATCCCCTCTTCGATCTGCGCATACAGGAGCCACGCCAGGACTTGAGCGATCCGCCGGCGGATCCAGCGCAAAAGGCCATAGTTTTCCTCAACGAGGTGGATGCGATACATTTCGGTGGCAAACCCTCGCGCGGTGAATAGCGCGAAGAGGTCGCGCAGCGGATACGGACGGATGTGCGTCATGTCGTGCTTCCAGACCTGGTTCAAGTGCCCGGCGTTCGGCGTTGAAATAACGATGGTTCCGCCCGGGTTCAGATGCTTCTCGCAGAAATCGAGATACTGGAAGAAAACATCGAGCGGCATGTGCTCGACCATCTCAAGCATCAATATGAAATCGTAGTTCTGTTTGATCTCGTCTAACGAATGGAAATCATGCGGAAAACGCGTTTCAATATCCATCGTGTGATAGGTTCCGCCATGGCCGCGTTTTTTTAGCTTTTCCAGTAACGCGTTGTTGCCTGAACCCAGTTCGAGAACGGAGGCCGATTTGCCGATCTTTCTCCGGAGGGTCTCCCCCGATTCGTCCAGATTCAAAACGCTTTCAAACCCAACGAGCGACGGGATTTTTTGCGCGTAAAATTTCGGGCGGTTCTCGAGGATTTTCCAGTATTCGTCAGATTTCATGAATCACCAATAGCGCTTTTTATTTAACCGATAAAATTCGATGGTTTTCTCAAGCCCTTCCCGAAGGGAAATTTCGGGCTGCCAACCAATTTCAGACTTTATTTTAGAAACGTCAGCCACGAAATCGCCCACGTCAATTTTTTTGTTCGTATCGGGCCAGGACACATACACAATTTTTCCGCGGCCCGCGGTGGTGACAATTTCACGCACGATGTTTACGAGAGAGACGCCCCGCCCGCTGCCTACATTATAAATATCCCCATTAAAATGTTCGCTCGCTCCTGCTTGCAGAAAAGATTGGACGATGTCCACCACATACACATAATCGCGCATCTGTTTTCCATCGCCGAAAATTTTGATCTCCATGTTGTCCAGCGCGAGTCGGATGAACCAGTTCAGTATCCCGAAACTGGGGGCCTTCATCTGCGCCCGAGGTCCATAGCCGTTGGCCACGCGCAAAATCAGGGTCTTGATCCCGTGAACTTTATTATAGATTTTATGATAGTGCTCGCCCGCGAGCTTATGAACGGAATAAACGTCGAGCGGGTTTGGAGCGGTGCCTTCATCGATCAGTTTTTTGGGTGAGCTGCCGTAAATCGCGCGAGAGGAACAGTAGACCGCGCGGATCGAAGGGTTTAACCGCCGACACGCTTCCAGCAAATTAAGCTGCCCTTTCGAGTTGATATCGCCGTCTAAAAAGGGCTGTTCCATGCTATCGGTATGACTCGTTTGAGCCGCGATGTTAAAGAGAAAATCCTGACCTTTGATCAATTTATTGACGAGCGCGGCGTTCCGAATGTCTCCCCTCACGAAATTAATCTCTTTTCGGACGGGCTGGATGTTGAATAGATTGCCGCCATGTATTTTGAGCAGACAATCCAATATAGTGACCTTGGCTCCCAACTCGCTCAGCCGGATCGCGAGGTTGCTCCCGAGAAACCCAAGGCCTCCCGTAATCAAAATATTTTTATTTTTGTAGAATTTTTCAAAATCCATTATGCGCTCTTTTTCGAGGTTAAGAATCGCGTGAAAACGTTTTCGTTTTTAAAATGCATGATTGAAAGCAGAAGGTTGGTAAGCCAGATCAAGGCGCCCAGCAGCGCCGCCGACAAAAACCCATGATACTTTTTAAAATAGACGAGCGTGTCGTCATGATAAATCCTGGAAATTTTCTGGACGCCGCTTTGAGACACAGTCCCCCGCAGGTGGTGCAAGACGCTCCCCCCAGCGAGGTAGAAAATTTTATAGCCCAAAGCGCGGATCCGGAGGCAAAAGTCGTTCTCGGTGTAGTAAAGTTTCATGCGCTCGTCGTAATGGCCGATCCGGTCGAGCACGAAGCGCTTGATCATCATGTTGCAGTCTCCGATCATCTCCACTTCCTTATTGTTCGACCAATTTTCGTCCGCGTAGCCAAACTCGCGGTTCATTTTTTCCTTAATGGGTTTGAGCAGGCTGCCGAGAAGGGTGCAGTTTAAGAGAGCCAGGCCCAGCGAAAAATCCTTCGCCGCGTTTTTATAGAACCGGCCGTCCGGATAATGCATTTTACAGGTGACCGCGCCCGCTTTTTCGTTCCGGTCTAAAAATTCGCTCATCACCTTCAAGGAATCTTCCAATACCTGAGTGTCCGAATTCAATATCAAAATGTTTCTTCCCGATGAAACCGTGAACCCCTGGTTATTGGCGCCCGTAAAATAACGATTTTCGGCGTTTGAAATCAGCCGCGCGGAAGGAAATTCCTTTTTAACCATTTCCACCGAGCCATCGGATGACGCGTTGTCGACCACGATTGTTTCGACGCCGAGGCCCGAAGCGTTTCGTTCAATGGATTTCAGACATTCCCGAAGCTTGTCGCGCGTATTGTAATTGACCGTGATTATGGATACATCCATCAGGTTTGAGCGGAGAATTTCTTAACGGAATCGACGATCAGGTTTAAATCCGAATCGGAGAGGTCGGGGAAAAGCGGCAGGACGCAGATTTTTTTCCAAGCCTTCTCCGCTACCGGCAGCGGGCGGTAGTAGGGTTTATAAATATCAAAGAGGTGGTTTGGGAAATAGTGCACGCTGGTCGAAATGCCTTTCTCAGCGAGATAAACGGCGAAGCGGTCGCGCAAATCTTCCGGCAGCTGGGCGCAGTAATTATGGTTGGAGCTTTTCGCGTAGGATTTTTCAACCGGAATTTTAAGCCAGGAGAGCTTGGAGAACTCTTTGTTATAGATCTGAGTGATTTCTCGGCGGCGCCCGTTCAGTTGCTCGAGCTTCTTCAATTGCGCGATGCCGATCGCGGCCGCAATGTCGTTCATGTGGAACTTAAATCCGATTTCTTCAACGGTGTAATACCACGAATATTTTTGCGTGATTTCAGTGCGGTTCCAGGTATCCTTACTGATGCCCATCCAGCGCAGGCGCCGCAGGCGCTTATCGATGTCCGCGCTCGAAGTCGTCACCATTCCGCCGTCGCCGCAGGCCAAATTTTTCACCGCGTGAAAACTGAAACAGCCCATGTCACCCAGCGAGCCCAGTTTCTTGCCCTTGAATTCGCCCCCGCAGGCGTGAGCGCAGTCTTCGATCAAAACGAGCTTGTGCTTCTTCGCCAAATCGCGGATGGCGTCCATTTCGCAGGCATGTCCGCCGTAATGCACCGCGACGATCGCCTTGGTCTTCGAAGTAATCTTCCTTTCAATGTCTTTGGGATCGATGTTCAGCGTGTCTTCCTCGATGTCCGCAAAAACAGGGGTTCCATTATTATAAAGGATCGCGTGGTTGGTTGAAACGAAAGTCATGGGGGTCGTGATCACTTCCTTGCCTTCGACGCCGGCGACTTTAAACGCGAGGTGGAGCGCGGAAGTGCAGGAGTTCATTCCTGAAGCGTGCGGCGACCCGATCATGGCGGCGAAAAGTTTTTCGAATTCCTCCGTCTTGGGGCCGAGACCCGCCCATCCCGATTGCAAAACCTTCCGGAGTTCGTCAATTTCCTGTTCGCCGTAAGACGGTTTGAAGACTGGTATCATATTATTTATCCTTTCGATTCCGAATAATGCGCGCTGGCACTCCGTAAGCCACGCTGTAAGCGGGAATATCGTGCGTCACTACGGAACCCGCTCCGATCACCGCGCCCTTACCGATGGTGACCCCGGGGCAGACCACGACATTGGACCCCAAATAGACGTCGTCTTCAATGATTACGGGCGCGAGCTTCGCTTTTTGATCCACGATGGGTTCGGCGGCGGTTTCAAACCCGTGCTGAAACGATGTGACCACGACTCCCGGCGATATCAAAACTTTTTTCCCGATGGATATGCCGCCCGAGCCAAGGAATGCGCATCCGTAATTAATCAGCGTTCCTTCACCGATAGAAACGCGCGCGCCGGGTTCGCCGCCGGTATTTAGGACGGACCCCGAACGGATGTGGATACCGTCGCCCAGCCGTATCCCTTCGCTTTCGGCGCCCGCGTCTAAAACTACAAAGCTTTCGAGCGTGCAGCGGCTTCCGATTTCAATCTTTTCAGGATGGTTCATTTTGACGCAGGAATGAAACCAGGTCGGCCTGCCTAACGCGCGCAGGCAAAACTTATTCCGAACCCAGCGCAGCTTAAAAAAAATCGAAGCGATCATTGGATTATCTTAATCTTTTTTGAGCCAGCTGAAGCCTTTCGCCTTCAAAATTTTATCTCCCTCGCCGATGGGCGCCAACCCCGCCTGCTTCAGGTCGCTATCCACCATGACTTTGACGAGATCATTAAAAGTGACTTTGGGCACCCACTTCAGCTTTTTCTTCGCCTTGGACGCGTCGGCCAAAAGCGCGTCCACTTCGGTGGGCCGAAAATAACGCGAATCGATCTCGACGTATTTTTTCCAGTTGAGCCCCACATACCGGAACGATTCGGTCAGGAACTCTTTAACGGAGTGGGTTTCGCCGGTGCCGATCACATAGTCGTCGGGTTTGCTCTGCTGCAAAATCCGCCACATGCACTCCACATATTCGGGAGCGAATCCCCAGTCGCGCTTCGAGTCGAGATTGCCCAGATACAATTTTTTCTGCTTGCCCGCCACGATGCTGGCGACCGCTCGGGTGATCTTGCGCGTGACGAAGGTTTCACCGCGCCGCGGCGATTCGTGGTTGAACAAAATTCCGTTGCAGGCGAAAAGGTTATACCCTTCGCGATAGTTCACCGTGATCCAGTAACCGTAAACTTTCGCGGCCGCGTAGGGGCTGCGGGGATAAAAGGGGCTCTTCTCGTTTTGGGGCGGATGAGTCGCGCCGAACATTTCGCTTGAAGACGCCTGATAGAACTTCGCTTTCGTCCCGCTGCGGCGGATCGCTTCCAGGATTCGGATGGTGCCCATGCCGGTCGTGTTGCCGGTGTACTCGGGCATGTCGAAGCTGACGCGAACATGGCTCTGCGCGCCCAAGTGGTACACTTCCTCCGGCCGGATGTTGTAGATCAGGTTGTTCAACTGCTCCGAATCGGACAGATCCCCGTAGTGTAGAAACATCTTCGCGCTTTTCTCGTGCGCGTCTTGATAAATATGGTCCAGCCGCTGCGTGTTGAACGTGCTGGCCCGTCGAATGAGACCGTGAACCTGATATCCTTTCGATAGGAGCAGCTCCGCCAAATAAGATCCGTCCTGTCCCGTAATTCCAGTGATCAGCGCTTTTTTCATTGTTTCATCCCTTCGTTCAGATTTAGATTAATTTCCATACCGCGTGCTCGCCGGACCTGAACACCAGCTCGGAGTGCGCGCGCAAAACTTCAAGCATTTTGGGATCGGAGACGTCCGAAAAAGGATCGCCATACCCCATATTCCGTCCTATAAATTTTTCCCACACCAACACATGAGTGATCCCGATGGACTGCAGCCGATAGTACAGATCGTCCGCGTTGGCGAGGGCGTGATATTGAATGTACCCCTGATCGGACGGCGCGCCCATCACAGTTTCTCTTTCAATGTAGTAACTGTAAAACTCGCGGTAAAGGAGGATCTTCGCGTTTTCAGGAATCTCCCGGTTTATTTTTTTGCTCACATCGTAATAATGCGAGCTTTGGCTCAGAAAATATTCCCTGGCGGTCTCCTCAGGGGCGGAAGCCGATCGGATACCGAAAAAAGTCGTAGGCATCACTCTGAAGCGGATAAAAAAAGCGGGGACGAGCGCCAGGTAAGCAATTAAAGTCAGAAGTTTTTTTCCAGAACCCTTGCCCAGAAAACCGAATGGCTCCTGCTCGCGTAAATAGCCCATCGCCAGGGTCGCCGCGGAAGCGAACGGGATGGAAAACCGCCACCAGGTTTGCTGAATGTTAAAAATCATCGGGAGAAAAAAAGCGTAGGCCAAAAGAAAAATCCTAAAAAACTTCGGAAAAGGTTTAAAGGTGAGCAAAATTAAAGCGAGAAAAGGCAGATAAAAATAATGCGCGACATGACCGGCGATCAAAGGTTTATACAGGTGAGTCAGATACGAAAACCAATCCGTGTAAGGATCCAGAATCCGGTCCAAATAAGTAGCGTAACGGCGGGATTCAAAATAGAGCAGATATTGATTGAACTCCGACCAATTATTTCCGCCGATCTGCTTGTACAAAAACGGAAAAAACGGATTATGGCTCAAAATCAGGTTGCGCAAGTACCAGGGAGACCCCACAAGGCACGCCAGGCCGAAATAGCCCGCGACCTCTTTTCGGCTTCGACCAGTCCATTGCGGGAAAATAAACGCGGCGGCCGATAGAGTCCCAACCGCGGCCAGGCCATGATAGCGACTGCTCGCGGCGAAACCGCCGAAGATCGCGGCTAGAACCAGAAAAAAACGCCCTTGATCGCGATCGGACTCTCCTTTCGCGGTCCAAACGAAACACATTCCTGAAAGAAACACGAAAAACGACCAAGACAGATCGTTTCGTGCGAACCCGAGGGTCTGCATGACGACCGGCATCGAAACGAAACAGGCCGCGGCGAAAAATTTTGCTTGGGTTGATACCCATTCCCTGCCGAACGCCAGGATCGCCAGGACCGTGAAAAGACCGAACGAAAAATGGATCCCGCAAGCCGCCGAATCGGCGCGGAACAGAATCGCTGGGATGTAAAGCATTTGCGTGTTCTGCGGCCAGTTTCCGTTGATCATCCAGGGAATGTAATCGATGACGCCGTGTCGGATCCAGGTTTTAGGAATGAACATATGATAGGCGACCGCGTCGTCGGTGCCGGTGATAGGAACCAGGGACTGAAGGAACCCGTAAAGAAGGCCCCAAAGGATCAAACCGGCGAAGAAAACGAGCTCGAACGAGGTCAGTTCGGACTTCCATTCTTGAACCAACGATCGAAATCCCACAAAACCTGATTTTCCATACCGGGAAACGCCCATCAAAAATAATGCCCCGAACAAACCGCCGATGAACCTCCGATCCAGAAGCCCCAGCGTGCCCGCGCCTAAAACTGCGAAGCCGCACAACCCCGCGCCCAGTGCGAAACTGGCGACCAGCTTTTGATCAAACGGCAGTCGGACTTCCGCGTTAAACAAGCCGAGGACGCTCCGCCCAGCGCCCAGCATGCCCACGAGTAGAGCCAGCAAAATCGCCGCGGGAAACAGATTGTAAGCCGCGATGTCTCGAACGGAAATTATGGGAGCGTCAAACGGCAGCAAAAAAATTGAATGATTGTTCCACACAAAAAGCGCCGAAAAAAACAAAAGGACGACGGACCAGCGATGCCGGTGGAGGACCTGGAGAGACATTTAACTCAAAATGTCCTTGAAACGGTCGATGCCGTC
>JANLTE010000216.1:0-2074 GCA_031362785.1 Elusimicrobiota bacterium | reverse complement strand
TCCTTGGTGCGGTGATGAATGATGGACTTACCTTCTTCCCGTAGCGTTTCGGGCGGAATCGGCGTAGGTCCGGGAGTCAACAGGATTTGATCACTCATGATACTTTCTCCTTAATACTTTGATATTGTTGCGCGAGGACTTGATTAAAAATTTTTGAGACATCGGGAAATCGCCCGATCTGCGCGGACGATTTCCCGCAGAGCGAGGCCGCTGGCCGACCACCTAAAGGTGGCCTCGCTTCCTAAAAGTATGAGGAGGCGAGGGCATTCGATATAATTTTTAATCAAGTCCTCATTTGCCAAGGGCGATCTTCAAGACGTCGTCCATGTGCTTGACGGGGATCATCTTCAGATTGTCCTTTACTTCTTTGGGGATCTCTTCCAAATCTTTAGTGTTGGATTGCGGAAATAAAACAGTTTTAATGCCTTCGCGGTGCGCCGCGATCGTTTTTTCTTTCAGACCGCCGATGGGGAGGACCTGCCCGCGGAGCGTAATTTCGCCCGTCATCGCCAGGTCCTTTTTAATGGGCCTGCCGCTCATGAGGCTCGCGATCGCGGTCCCGATGGCGATGCCCGCCGAGGGTCCGTCTTTCGGGACGGCGCCTTCGGGCACGTGGATGTGCAAATCTTTTCCTTTAAAGAAGTCTGTTTTGACGCCCAGTTTTTTCTGGTTCGCGCGCACATAAGTTAATGCGGCTTGAGCGGATTCCTTCATGACCTCTCCCAGTTTCCCGGTAAGCTGGAGCTGCCCCTTTCCGGGCATCGCGTTCACTTCTATCGCGAGCAATTCTCCGCCGTGTTCGGTCCAGGCAAGCCCCGTCGCCACTCCGACCGCGTTTTCCGCCTTTTCGTCGCGCAGATATTCGGGAATTCCCAAATACTTTCTGAGCCTTGCGCTATCGATGTTCACTTCAAGTTTCGGATTTTTTGTTGACGCCACTTCGCGAGCCACCTTGCGGCAGACTTTAGCGGCCTGGCGCTCAAGGCTGCGCACTCCTGCCTCGCGCGTGTACTCGGCAATCATTTTTTGAATCACGGGGTCCGCCATTTTCACTTGGTTGGGCGCTAAACCATGCTCTTTGGTCTGTTTCGGAATTAAAAAACTCTTCGCGATCTGAATTTTTTCCAGATCGGTGTAACCTGCAAAGCGAATGATTTCCAGCCGGTCGATCAATGAACTGGGGATCGTATATAAGGTATTGGCGGTCGTGATGAAAAGCACTTCCGACAAATCAAAGCCGACGTCGAGATAGTGGTCCACGAAATTAGAGTTCTGTTCGGGGTCCAGGACTTCGAGCAGCGCCGAAGTGGGATCGCCGCGCCAATCGGAGCCCATCTTATCGATCTCATCGAGCAATAGGACGGGATTTTTAGATTTCGCTTTTCGGACAGACTGAATGATCCGACCCGGCAACGAACCGATGTAGGTCCTCCGGTGTCCTCGGACCTCCGCTTCATCGCGCACGCCGCCGAGCGATATCCGCGAGAAATTGCGTCCCAGGGAATTTGCTACCGAGCGCGCGAGCGAAGTTTTGCCCACGCCCGGGGGCCCCACGAAACAAAGGATGGGGCCTTTCAGCTTATTGGTGAGCTTCAGCACGGCCAGATACTCGAGAATACGCTCTTTGGCTTTCTCGAGGCCGAAATGCTCGTCGTCTAAAATTTTCTCAGCTCGCTCGATATCGAGAGCGTCTTTGGTGCGCACAGACCAGGGAACCGCGATCATCCAGTCGAGGTAAGTCCGAACGACAGTGGCTTCGGGCGAGTAAGGCATCATCTTCTCAAGCCGTTCGCATTCTTTCGTCGCCGCTTCCTCGGCTTCCGCCGGCATCTTCGCTTCCTTAATTTTGTTAAACAGCTCCTGGACTTCCTTCTGGAAATCATCCTTCTGCCGGAGCTCTTTTTGGATGGCCTTCATCTGCTCGGTCAAGTAATATTCTTTCTGGCTCTTCTCGATCTGGCTGCGTACGCGGCTTTGGATTTTGCGCTCCAGGTTTAAAATTTCAATCTCGCCGCTCAGGCTTTCGATGATGTTCTCGAGGCGCTCTTTAACGCTGCCGATCTCCAGAAATTTT
>JANLTE010000194.1:0-2099 GCA_031362785.1 Elusimicrobiota bacterium | reverse complement strand
AAACCCTTTGCGCAAGGTCCGGCCTGTGCGCGTTTAAATAAAGCGATGAGAGCGCCATGTACGAAAAAAAGAACTTTGAGTTCATTTGAATGGCACGGTAGAATTCCCTCTCCGCGTCGGCCAACCTGCCCATGGTTTGATAGAGACTTGCCAGGTTATGGTGTGTCTCAGGGTATTGATCATTCGTCAAAATTGCTTTTTGATACTGGTCAATGGCTTCGGAGTTCCTTTTATGGTCTGAATAAGCCATCGCGAGATTATTTCTGAATCGCGCGCTTTCGGGGGCATATTTCAAATTGTTCTCGTAGAAAACAGTCGGATTTTTCCAAACACGATTTTGCTTGATAGTTTTGATAACGCATAACGCTAATATGGCTGATGGGAATATTATCCAGAGTCGATCGGGCATTTTGTTGAGGTTCATGCTTGAAAATATCATTGAGGCCAAACCTGTCAGCGTCATCAATATTCCTGCCATCGACATATAAAGCCAGCTTTCAACAATCGTCGTGCTAATGGGTATGAAAATATTCGATACGGGGACTAAGCAAAATAAAAACCAGAAAATGCCGAACGGAATAAGACGGAATCTGTTGCTGTCGAGCGACTTCTTAAAACTTAGCCACAACCCAACAAAAATTGAGCCGCCAAAAAGTGCCCAACCCTTCAATACTGCTACACTTAATCCCGAAAGGTATACGGGGATCAGCGTCGCTCGCTCCATAAACAAAGGCGAAGGCCATAGCGCAATTTTAAGGAGTTCCTTAAATACCACCATAAACGTAAACAACCTTGCAGTCCAGTTCGATGTAAAAACGTTTTCAGTCCGATAGAGGTTGCCAGTTCCTCCAAAATTTAAAACCGTGAACCGCAAAAATACATAGGCGATTCCAATGGCGAGGTAGGGGAGAGAGGACAAAAAGCTTTTCTTAAATCGAACCAGCAGGGATTCTGAATGTTCCAGAAAGTAAAATGAAGTGAGAAAGATTAGTCCCGGCAAAACGACCATGGTCTCCTTGGACAGTATTGACGCGATCGTTGCCAAATAAGAAATGCAGGCAATAAAAATCTTTTGAAAAGTCGAATGCCTGGCGCTCATTATATCCCAATGACCTAAGAGTGCCGTGAGACCGAAAAACATGCCTAATAAAATTCCAAGCGCCGAGGCCGACGCGACCGATTCGGTCTGCGCGGGATGAGCGATGAATATTAGTGCGATGATAAGAGCAGCAGGGGTGCTGTCTGTGATTTGCAGTAATAATTTGTAGAGCAGAAGACCGTTCGCTGCGTGAAATAGAATTGACAAAAGATGGTAGCCCATGGGGTTTAGTTCCCAAGCCGAATACCCGATTAAAAACATCACCTGGATCATCGGACGGTAATAATCGCTTACCTTGCCGGCTCCCGCGGTCATGTGCTGGCTGAAAAATTTAGGAAAATAGTGCCAATCCCTGATGTAACTATTCTCAACAATAAAATCGAGATCGTCTAAAAATAGAGAATTGTTTACAATATTTGCGTAAGCGAGGAAAGTGAATCCGACAATAATGAAATATGGGATGTTTGGGCGGGAAAAAAGTGAACTCCCTGAGCTATGAACTCTAGGGGTCTGTCTCATGGTTATTGCGGTTTAGGCGAGGGTTTTTGCTTGAACAACGTGTTTACCGGTTTCGGCCCTTATAGGAAGTGTAAAAAGGAAACAGGTCCCTTTGCCAGCATCGCTGACAAACCAAATCTTGCCTGCGTGGGCTTCCACAATCCCTTTGGCGATAGCGAGTCCCAATCCCGTTCCCTTGGCTCCTTGTATTTTATCCTTGGACCCCGGGATCTGCTGAAACTTTCCAAAAATCAAGTGTTGGTGTTCTTTGGGGATTCCGATACCGGTGTCCTGAACTGAAATCGTTATAAAACCTTCCGATCCTTTAACGATAGTTGCGGACAAAGTAATGCGCCCATTTTCGGGTGTAAACTTAATGGCGTTTGAAAGCAGGTTGGTTATGACTTGACGCACTTTTTCTCCGTCAGCTGCAAGAGTTGGAATGTTTTCTGCGACCTGCAATACGGATTGAATCTTTTTAGCGTCAAAAAGCGGTTGAAAA
>JANLTE010000182.1:0-3005 GCA_031362785.1 Elusimicrobiota bacterium | reverse complement strand
GAACGAAAATCGGAAAAACACCCTTCTTCCCTGCCAACGCATCCATCTCGATAATATCTTCCTGATAAAACCGGAGACTGTCGTTAAAAACTTTGATTTTTTCAGCATCCGGAATAACCGAAATCCTGGCGTTCATATCTTGGAATAATTCATCGTAATATTTCATATAGACGCGGGTTATTGAAACATTGATTGCGACGAATAAAAGACGGGATTTGAAAATGGTTTTTCTGAAGGCGTCATTGTCGCGGATTAATTCTAGGAATTGACCCAAACGGAGCAGCGAAGAAGGACCTGGCTGGTAACCATGCTCAATTATCCATGGATATCCGGGGAAATTTAGGGGCAACCCGTAAGCGTGGTTTTCAAGCGGCCGCGCGAGATTGTTAAACCCGTCGATGCACACGAACATGTCTGCTTTGCTTTCCAGAAAAAACATCTCATCCAGAACATTTTTTTCCTGCCCGGTATGATAGGAAGGGTTAGCCGCGTTGATGACCTTAAAATTAGAAACCCTCTTCGACCTGTTCTTTTCGTTAAGGTATTTTTCCAGCATCGCGCAGATGTTTCTTTCGACCGGCGCCCCGCTGCCGAACGCGGTTGACCCTCCCGATACGACGATAACGTATTCCCCCGGAGATTTTGTTAAGGACCTGAAAAAATCGATAGCGACCCTTTGCCCACCGTAAGGATGAGGGATTTCGCGGTTGTACAAAAACGGAGATAGTATTTTCGGGTGCGAAGCGCAATAATGGCGGAGATATGCTTCCGCGAAAATAAAACTGAATAAACTGCTAAACAGCAGCAAAGCAGCGCTGATCCACTTGCCATATTTGACAAAGAAAAGCAGGGCCGAGGAATTTGGAGCATCGCTCATAAGTTCTTTTGAGATCTTTAAAACATCGTCGGTAAGATTGAAAGATGCTAGCAGTTTAGAATAGGGAAGGCAAGGTAAAAAGGCGGACGAACTTCGATGCGGTCTTTTCCGCCACATCGGGAACCCATCCATCAAAAAAGTGGGCTTAAAATCTGAATTATGTATAATTTGGCGTGATAAAAATCATTGATTTGAAAAAACTTTATATGGGCGCTGGGTTGGCCCTCTTTTTTTGCGCGGTGCGCGCGTCAAACGCGCTTGCGTTGACGGTGGAGATCGATACATTCGGGCTGGCGCAGAGTTACGAGGCGGTGAAGGATACGGCGAGCGTGATCATGATGGAGAGGTGCGTGCGCAGAAACTTCGCGCCGTATCAGTGGAAAGCGTATCAGGGGTTCTACAGCGTGAAGGCGCATGTGGAACCGATCGCGACGATCGTGGTGAAGCGCGAGGTAACGGACCCTATTATGGACGACATGACGCCCTTCATTGACCGAGCGCTCGCGGAATCCATGAAGCTGGGCGGAAACTTCCTTTGCCACATTCGGCTCAAGCGCTCGAAGCACGAGCTGGGCGTGGAATCGATGACTTTTCGCGCTTGGCGGCAGTTCTTTTTGGGGAGTTACAAGGAGCTGGAAGTCTACTATCAGAAAATGAACGACGGAAGGCCGGTGAGCGTGGCCGATACTTACAAAGTGGCGGAATCGACTGAAAACGCGACGACGAGCCAACCGCCGCCCGACCCTAATCGTTAAGCCAGAAAACTTTTCCTTCCTTCACTTCCATATTAAATACCGGCTGGTCTTCGCAGATGGCAGGGTCCGAAACCACTTTTCCCGACTTGCAATCGAACTGCGCGTAGTGCAGCGGGCAGGTGATGACTCCCGATTCGTCGACCTTTCCCTTGTGAAGCGGGTATCCGGAATGGGCGCATGAAGCGTCCAGCAACGAGTACTCGTTCTTGTGGTTCACGACCAGGAGCCACTGTCCTTCCACTTTCAATCCGCGAAGCTCGTTCTCCTTTAAATCCGCCTCGCAGACATATATCATTTCGATTTCAAATATTTCTCAAAGAATCCGGAGACTCTTTCTTCATACTCGCTCGGGGCTGATTCTTTGGCGCCGTTGTGGCCGGCCTCTTTGACGATCCATAACTCCTTGGGTTCGCCGGCTTTGGCCAACAGCTGTTCGCCGTCGGAAACGGGGACGCGGTCATCGGAGCCGCCTTGAATGAGGAAGATCGGGCGGGGCGAGAGTTTGGCGATATGGTAGATGGGCGAGCAGTCCTCCGGGTCAAATCCGAGGCGCGACTGGGCGAAGAAGAGCGTGATGGGGATGATGAGGCGGGGCGCGTGGAAAAAATTCGTGCCGTAGCGGTAAACGACTTCCTTATATGAAGTAAACGAACTGTCAGCCGCGACCGCCAGGATACCGAGGTTTTCTGCGGCCTCCGTGATGGCGACCGCTCCCCCCATCGAATATCCCAAAACGCCCAGCCGTTCGGCAAATTCCTTTTTCTGGCTTTTCATGTATTGCGTCACCGCCTGCAAATCTTTCACTTCGAGGCAGCCCAGCGAAGTTTTGTCGCCGCCCGAGTTCCCGTGGTTCCGGAAATCGAAAAAGACGAGGTTGAATTTATTCGCCAGGAAAATGGACGCTCCCGCGATGTCGCTGCGGTTAGCTCCCCAGCCGTGAGCGACGATGACGCAGGCGTTGGTCGGCTTCGTCGCAGGAACGAACCAACCCACGAGTTCTACCTGGTCCGCGGTTAGCACTTTAAACGTTTCAAACTCGAAACCAAACGATTTGGGATTAAAATCGTTGGCCAGGCGCAACTGATGCAAAATGACGTTGGATGAAAACCATCCCCAAGCCAAGGCGATCGCAAGAAGGATAAACGGGATAGCCAGGATCATCGGGATGCGCGTTTTTAAAACCGAGGGGATTTGGATGGGGGAGACTTGGACTCCTGCTCGAGGTTTACGGCGGGATATTTTTTCGACCGGACTTCATCCTGAAATTTTTGCACGGCGGATTGAATGTCTTTGCGGAGGTTCGCGTAACGCTTCACAAATTTCGGAACGGGATCTTCCGTTAGGCCCAGCAGATCATCGGTGACCAGGATTTG
>JANLTE010000113.1:0-4368 GCA_031362785.1 Elusimicrobiota bacterium | reverse complement strand
CGACCCATCTTTGTTCCGCCCCGCAGAAACCGCCTTACTGGTCGGCAACTCGGATAAAGCAAAAAGCGCTCTCGGCTGGCAGGCCCGGATACCCTTTAAAAAACTCGTTCAGGAAATGGTTGACCACGATTTAAACGCCCTCGGCGCGTCGCCCAAAAAATTGAAAATCTGATCATGGCCTTTAGTCATAACTTCCAGCGGCGTCTAGATCTTATTATCCTTTTGACGCAAAAGGAGTTCGCGCTCAAATACAAGCGAACTTTCCTCGGAATTTTCTGGTCCATCTTAAACCCGATTTTGCTGGCGGTTGTTTTTTTTGCGGCGTTCAAGGTTTTCATGCGCTTTCAAATCAACAACTACACCTTTTTTCTGCTGTCGGCGCTTTTTCCCTGGAGCTGGTTTTCTTCTTCAATCCTCATTTCCGCGCGATCGATGGTCGATAACATTTCCCTCATTAAAAAAGTGATCTTTCCCAGGCATTATCTGGTGGTCTCCGTTATTATTGCGCAACTCGTTCATCTCGTTTTCGCGATTCCGATCCTGCTGTTTTTTTCTTATAAAGACGGCACCGGCCCGTCGATGCTTTGGTTCGTCGCTATTCCCATCTTGATCGGAGTCCAGTTTATTTTTACGCTCGGCCTTTGCCTCATGGTTTCTATCCTTAACACCTATTTTCGTGACATTGAGTATCTCGTGTCGGTCGTAATGAACCTCCTTTTTTGGATGACGCCCATTACTTACCCCATCAGCTCGATCCCGCCACAATTTCACTTTCTGCTGGTGATCAATCCGTTGACGGGCTTGATGAGCGCCTGGCGAGACCTGTTTCAGAACAATCATTTTTTGTGGAAGGAAACATCCATATCGGCCGTAATGGCGTTCCTGTTTCTGGGCGCCGGAATTGTTGTTTTTAAAAAGATGGAGCGGCGCATGGACGAGGTCTTATAATGGCTGCGGCAATCGAAGTCTTGAACGTCACTAAAAAATTTCCGTCCCAGAAGGGCGCCAGCGGCTTTAAAGAATGGCTCGTTCGGCTCCCTAAAAACGCGCTGAAACCCAACCCCTATTTTACGGCGCTGGACTCGGTGAGCTACAGCGTTCAAAAAGGCGAATGCGTGGGGATCATCGGAAAAAATGGAGCGGGGAAAAGCACCATGCTTTCGCTGCTTTTGGGAACGAGCCATCCGACCCAGGGAGAAATTAAAGTGGAAGGAAAGAGGACACCTTTGCTTGAGCTCGGAGCGGGGTTCCATCCTGATTTAACGGGGCTTGAAAACATTTATCTAAACGCGGTGCTCTTGGGACTAACGAGGAAGCAGGTGACTGCCCGGCTTGACCAAATGATCGCGTTTTCGGAAATTGAAGAGTTCATCAATCAACCGGTCCGGACTTACTCGAGCGGCATGTACATCCGCCTCGCGTTTTCCATCGCGATCCACACGGACCCTGAAATTTTACTGATCGACGAAATTATGGCGGTGGGAGATGAATCGTTTCAGAAAAAATCGGGCAAGGCGCTGACGGATCTCATTCAAAGCGGTGTGACGACGGTTTTCGTTTCCCACAACCTCAGCGCGGTGCGGCAAATCTGCAACCGGTCCATTTGGCTCGACCACGGTAAAATCCGCATGGAAGGATCGCCGGAGACGGTTACTCAAGCGTATTTGGACGACTCTAAACCGAAAGCCTCGCAGGAGGCCTGATGTCTTCATCGCTCGACGCGCCCGAATCCTCCGGTATGAAATCTAAAATCAAATCCATTCCGTTCCTGACTTGGCTTGTCCGCCTCGTAAAGCTGCCAGCGAGATTCAATGAATTGTCTTCGCGGTTTGATCGGCTTGCCGAGGAACAACAGCGGAGCTTGAAGGAAGCCAAGGATAGCGTGGATGAAGTCAAGAGCCAAATTGCTTACATGACCCGCGATCTTGAAATGCTGCACCACACGCTGAAAGAAAAAGCGGGACTACTGAAACCCGAAATGGTTAAAGAAATTGCGGACCGCGAATTTTCTTCCGAAACTTACATGTATTTCGCGTTTGAAAACAAATACCGCGGCGCGAAAGAAGAGATACTCAAAAATCAAACGCAATATGTTCAAATCATTGAGGACACTCAGAAGAAATCGAACGGTAAATTCCTCTTGGACGTGGGCTGCGGGCGGGGAGAGTTTTTAAAGCTCCTCAGGGATCACAAAATAGCCGCCAAAGGGATCGACATCACGCAGTCCATGATCGACGCCTGCAAAGAAGAAGGACTCGATGCCGTTCGCAATGATTTGCTGAGCTACTTAAAATCGATTGAAGAAAATTCGCTGCTCGGGATCACCGCTTTTCAAGTGGTAGAACATTTGCCGGTGGATTATCTGCTTGAGTTCATTAAAGCCGCGCGGTCGCGCATAGCCCCCGGCGGAGTATTGATCCTTGAGACGGTCAACCCGGACAGCCTCTCCTCGCTTAAAAACTTCTACCTGGACCTCACGCACCAGAATCCGATTCCCTCTCTCACTTTGAAATTCCTCTGCGAAAATTTTGGGTACAAAAACGTATCTGTGCGGTTCGCCTCCGAGGTTCCATCGGCTTCGAAGCTCGCGGGTTCCGACCCCAACATACAGAAACTGAACCAACTTCTTTTCGGGCCGCAGGATTACGCCGTCATAGGCTGGAAATGAATGCCGCGTCCCGATTTAAATCCCTAGCGCCCTCCTTAATCGTAACCCTGTTCTACGCCGCCGTACTGTTCCGCTTCGCGCAGACTCAGTTTGGGGGAAACGTCACCGGGTTTTCATACATTAGCCACAACTACCCTGCTCCTGCGATCTGGAACGAGCGAACTTTCGTTCGTTCAGACGACGGCTACGATGGAATGTTTTACTATTACATCGCGCACGATCCGTTCATACGAACCGATCTCTACCGTTCCTTTATGGACGGTTGGACCGCCTACCGTTATCAACGAGTTTCCTATCCGCTCGCGGTCTTCGCCCTGTCTCTAGGAAAAAAAGAATGGATCCCATACATGATGGTTGCGGTTAACATTTTAGCTATCGCGCTGGGTGTTTTTTTCTGCGCTAAGATATCAGAATTTTATGGACGAAGCCCCTATTTTGCGTTAGTTTACGCGCTGATACCGGGGCTTTTTTTATCGGTCACCCGAAATTTGACGGAGCCGCTTCAAATCGCCTGCATGTGCGGGGGAATTTATTTTTATGTTTGCGCGGGCCGCTATTGGGCCTCGTCCCTATTCCTTGCCGCCGCGGTCTTGTCCAAAGACACCGCGCTTCTCGTCCCCTTCGCTTTTTTTATGATCGAACTGCTGAAGAACCGCCAAGTCAGGCGGGCTGCCATTTTTTTGATTCCACCCATCCTTTATTTTTCATGGCGCGCATATGTGGTGTGGAAAATCGGCGAGTCCGCAATGCCGCACGGTGATTTTAAAAATTTCGGAGGCTATCACAGCCTCTATCCGTTGCCCTTCGTGCCGTTTCTACGGATCCTGGCTGATAAATGGGCCACTATGAAGCCCTTCGCCTCGATCAACCACGATACGGTCGATCTTTTACTGCTCACCTCTTCCATGTCGGCGATATTGATTAGTTTCAGAGAATATAAGTTCCTCACCAATCCCATTTCGCTCTGCGCCCTCTTGTTCGCCCTGCTGGGGGCATTCGTTGCGAATCCCTGGATAGAGCTTTACGGATACGGACGCACGCTCGCTCCATCGTCCGTTCTCCTGCTGCTGGTCTACCTGTCTCGCGGAGATAAAATAACATGGATACCTCTAGCTACTGGACTGCTCGCCCTGACAACTTTTTTACGCTGCGCGAACGTTCTCTAACATGTTCAAACCCTTGTTCGGGAACAAATGGGGAATACTCGCCATCGCTGCGATCGTTTACGGCGGGTTCATGATCGTTTCAGCGAAACATCAGTTCGGAGGCAACCCGTCAGGGTTCCTCTTCGTCAGTCCCGTGGCGCGATGCCCCGAAGTTTATTACGACGGATTGATCGTCCGCGACGACAGCGGCTACGATGGCCAATTTTTCTATTACATCGGGGTTGACCCGTTCGTGAAGCAGCCGTCCCTCTATCAATGCACGAGGGTCGACGCTTACCGCTACCAGCGCATCCTTTTCCCGTTACTGTCCCACTTGATTGCTAGAGGAAAAAAAGAGGCGCTCCCCTGGGTGATGCCGGGAGTAAACCTTGTGGGGATATTGCTGGGGACTTATTTTCTCATGATGATCTGCAAGGCGCATGACCGAAACATCAGCCTCGCGCTGCTTTACGCCTTTTCAACCGGATGCATTGCCAGCCTCGCCAGAAACACTTGCGAACCGCTTTACCTCGCGTTTATAATTCTTGCGATTTA
>JANLTE010000324.1:0-2777 GCA_031362785.1 Elusimicrobiota bacterium | reverse complement strand
CTCGTTCCGTCGTTCAGGAGCAGGTGACCAACGGGATCGCCATCCGCATGGCGGTCCTTTATTTACTCGCCGGATATAAAATCCATTGAAGCTCCTCGTTGCGGGCGGCAGAATTCTTGACCCTCAAACGAACCGGGACGGAATTTACGACCTGCTGATTGAAGACGGCCTCGTCAAAAAAATATCCAAAAATATTTCCGCAGACGGCGCGAAAATATTTTCCGCAAAAAATTGCTGGGTTCTGCCCGGATTAGTGGACGCGCACGTTCATTTGCGTGAGCCGGGCGGCGAGGCGTCTGAAACGATCGAAACGGGAACTCGCTCCGCTGCCGCTGGCGGCGTAACTTCCTTACTCGCGATGGCAAATACTCAGCCTCCGACCGATACTCCTGAAAAAATCCGCTGGGTTCTCGGGCGCGCGAAAGAAACCGCGAGCGTCAAAGTTTACCCGGTGGGCGCCGTCACGAAAAATCTGGATGGCAAAGAGCTCGCCGATATCGCAGGAATGGTTCAGTCCGGAGCGCGGGCGCTTTCGGACGACGGGCGCTGCGTCATGAATTCGCAACTGCTGCGCCGCGCGCTGGAAGAGTCAAAAAAATCGAAAACGGTTTTAATTGAACACAGCGAAGATGAAAATCTATCATTCGGCGGCATCGTTAACGAAAGCCCGCTCGGCAGGAAAATGAGCGTCGGATGCATCCCGTCCGAATCCGAATCGGTCATGGTCGCGCGAAATATTTTTCTGGCCAAGCTTACCGGCGCTCCGCTTCACCTTGCGCACATATCAAATAAGGATTCAGTCGAACTGGTTCGCTGGGCGAAGCAAAGAAAAATTTTGGTGACCGCCGAAACCTGCCCGCACTATTTCACATTAACCGAGTCTGCGGTTCAGAAATATGGGACTCACGCCAAAATGAAGCCACCGCTCCGGACGTCCGCCGACGTTGAGGCTATCAAACAGGGTTTAAAAGACGGGACCATCGATATTATTGCCACCGACCACGCGCCGCACGCGGCGGAACTAAAAAATCAGTCACTCGATCAGGCTCCTTTCGGCATCATCGGAATGCCCACGCTTTTTTCGCTAATCTATAACGAATTGATCCTCAAAAAAATTCTGACGCCGTTAAAAGCGGTGGAGAAAGTGACGCGCGCTCCCGCAAAGATTTTCGGATTGGAAGCGGGAAGTTTAAAACCAGGCGCTCCGGCAGACATCGCAATTTTTAATCCCGAAATAAAATGGACGGCCGCGCCTCAGGATTTTCATTCCAAAAGCGCCAACTCTCCTTTTATCGGACGCGCGTTCAAAGGACGCATGGTCGCGACTTTTGTTAGCGGAAAACAGGTGTTCCAAAGTTAAGTTAACCGGCTCTCGTGAATAATGCTTCATGCAGTGACTTTGCCCCGCTATCCTCAGCCTATATTTTGTTTGTAGGGATTTAACTTGCTTTACGAAA
This sequence comes from Elusimicrobiota bacterium, assembly GCA_031362785.1. GTDB lineage: Bacteria > Elusimicrobiota > Elusimicrobia > 2-02-FULL-39-32 > 2-02-FULL-39-32 > JANLTE01. The sequence goes on along the minus strand of JANLTE010000324.1, from coordinate 1,320 downwards.
CGCTCATCAAACCCCTCGCCTTTTCGATGGACGCCGAAACGGCTCACAATGCGGCCTTCAGCATTCTTAAGGCGGTGCGATGTGTCCCGGGCGCTAAACCATTCCTTTCAGCCTTATACAGTTTTCAACACCCGGCGCTCGAATCCAATCTTCTGAGTTTAAAATTTCAAAACCCCGTCGGGCTTGCGGCCGGTTTCGACAAAAATGCAGAACTCCTGGACCTTTTCGCATCTTTCGGGTTTGGATTTCTGGAAGTCGGTACCATTACCGCTAAAGCTCAGCCCGGCAACCCCGCTCCTAGAATTTTCCGATTGAAAAAAGATCAGGCGTTGATTAACCGCCTTGGATTTAATAATCTCGGCGCGGACGCAATAAAAAATAAGCTTGAAACTGCGCGCCTCTCGTTAGTTCCCGTTGGCATCAATATCGGTAAAAGCAAAGTTACGGAACTTGAAAAATCAGGGGAAGATTACATTTTCAGTTTTGAACGGCTGTATCCTTTCGCAAGTTATTTCACTATTAACGTTAGTTCGCCCAACACGCCCGGGCTCCGCGATTTGCAGCACCAGCTTTCTCCGCTTTTATCCGCGTTGAAAAAAAGGAATTTGGAGCTTGCCGGAAGCTCAAGGGTTAAACCCATTTTTGTAAAAGTCGCGCCCGACTTGGAACTTGCCGATTTAGACCGTATTTGCGAAAATTGTATCGAGAATGGCGTGGCGGGGATTATTGCGACCAATACGACGCTTTCTCGGGACGGACTGAAAGAGACGCTTAATCAATCGGGGGGCTTGAGCGGAAAACCGCTGGCTGAAAAATCAACGGTCATTTTGCGGCATTTGTATAAAACAGCCGGAAAAAAGCTTGTTTTAATAGGCGTAGGCGGAATTTTTAGCGCGGAAGACGCTTACCGAAAAATCAAGGCGGGCGCGAGTCTTGTGCAGGTATACACGGGATGGATTTATCGTGGCCCTTCCTTAACTAAGGAAATCAATAAAGGTTTAGTTACGCTGCTCGCGCGCGACGGTTTTAAAAACATCCAAGAGGCGGTAGGAACGGAAAATTGAACCCTATTATTTTAGCGCTGGACGTCCAGCCCAACGAAGCCAAATCGATCATCTCCGAGCTTAAAGATTCGGTCGATATCATCAAAATTGGAAGCCGGCTTTTCACCGTTCTGGGGCCCCAAATCGTGGATTGGGTGCACGAAGCGGGCCGAAAGGTGTTTTTGGACCTCAAATTCCATGACATCCCTAAAACGGTGGGAGAATCCTGCGCCAACGCTGCCCAAATGAAAGTGTGGGGCTTAACTATACACGCTTC
>JANLTE010000364.1:0-1579 GCA_031362785.1 Elusimicrobiota bacterium | reverse complement strand
AATAAAACAGGCATCTGCGTTTTGGATACTTTCGGCGATGGAAGTCGTGAAGCTGAGGCGCTTGGCTTTGACGTTCTTATGGATCAGCTCTTCTAAGCCCGGTTCATAGATTGGAACTTTCCCCTTCTTGAGCATTTTAATTTTTTCAACGTTTATGTCCACGCAAACTACTTCATGTCCGATTTCGGCGAAGCATGTTCCCGTTACGAGCCCGACATAGCCTGTTCCGATGATAGAGAGTTTCATAGTTATATCCTCTTCCTTAATTTTTGGTTAAAGCGAAGTTTTGAGCGAGGTGGTCTCCCACCGCTTCCCGCCAGGTGCGAATTTTCGGGAACCCGTTTAGATGCCAGACGAAGTTTTCAAGCGGCGTGTACCCCGGCCGTCTGGCTTTCAACTGCAGGTCTTTCCCAGAACCTTTCTGAATGAACGAAGTCTTTTTTCCAAGCGCTTTCGCCACGAACTCCGCGAGCTCGTAGCGGGTGCAATGCCCTTCGTTAGCGATGTGTAACGTTCCATAGGCGTGCGAATCGATCAAAAAAGCGATCGCTTCCGCGAGGTCCTTGGAATAAGTAGGAGAGTTAACGATGTCGGTGGCGGCGGTGAGGGACTCCCCCTCCATCGCGCAGCGGGCCGCCCGATCGATATAAGAAGGACGCCTTCGCCCGAACACCAGAGAGGTTCGCACGATGTAAAATCGGCGGAGCAGCGTCCTGACGAAATCTTCGGCCCAAACTTTCGAGCGCCCATAATGGTTCACGGGATCGGTCGGGTCGGTTTCAATATATGGCGACTGCTTCGCGCCTCCAAATACTTGGTCGGACGAAATGAATAGAAATTCCGTGTCGAATCTCTGCGCGGCGACCGCTAAATTGCGGGTTGCGATGGAGTTGGCTTTGTATCCCGCGTCGGGATCGGCTTCGCAATCGTCGGGGTAAGACATTGCGGCAGAGTGAATCAATAAGTCGGGGTTTATTTGCGCCACAATTTTCTGGGCGGCATCAGCGTCCGCGATGTCCAAAGCGCGCCAGCGGGTTTGCGGCACATAATCGGGCCGCGTTCGTCCAAGTCCCCATATTTCGTGCTTATCGTTCAGTGCTCGGCAGAGGTCATACCCGACCATTCCGGATGTTCCCGTTATCGCGATTTTCATTTTTTGTATTGTTTCTTGTGGTAGGCTTTAAAAGTGCTTTTTTCCTTGATCTTCTTCCACCATGAAGCGTTATCTTCGTACCATGCGATCGTTTTCGCCAATCCTTTCTCAAAATCTTCGTATTCCGGTTTCCATCCCATGCCGCGGAGTTTGCTCGAATCGATGGCGTATCGCAAATCGTGTCCCGGGCGATCTTGAACGAACTGGATCGAGTCTTCCGATAAATTGAACGCCTTTAAAATCTTGCGGGCGAGCTCGATGTTGCTGAGCTCATAACCGCTGCCGGCGTTATAAATTTCGCCAGGAGTCCCCTTTCGAAACGCTGTGTCGATAGCGCTCGCGTGATCGGTAACATAGATCCATTCGCGCACGTTCAATCCCTTGCCGTAGACCGGAACCTTTTTGCCTTCCATCAGGTTCGTGATG
>JANLTE010000354.1:0-2664 GCA_031362785.1 Elusimicrobiota bacterium | reverse complement strand
CAGCCGTAACCCACTCGATCATTTAGCAGCATTATAGTTTGCCGGATTTTATCCTGGCAATGTCGTTTTTCATCAGGAGTTAATTTCATGATCAATCGCCTTCTTAATAACGCCAGGCCCAAGCCCTTAGGTATCATTTTTCTGCTGGGGCTGGTGTTAAGCGCTCCGCTTCTTCGGTCAGAGTCTTTGCCTCAAAAGGAATACGGGCTTCAGGATCTCATTCAGCAAACATTAGCCCACAGCGAATGGATTCTTTCTTTCAATACCCGAATTGAAGAGAAACGATTTGCCGCAAAACAATCTCGACGCTTTCAAAATCCTGAAGGAAGTGCATCCGTCGGGCAGAAGGAAGTGTCCTCCATAAGCGGCCCCCTTCTTGAATTTTCATTAACTCAACCCTTTCTTTTCCCCGGCAAGCGCGAGCTGAGGGCTGGAATCGCCGATTCCGATACGGAGATGGCAAAGATCAATAAAAGCAAGGCGGAAATTGTCTTAATTATTGACGTCACGCGCGTCGTTTACGAGCATGCGATCAACCACCAAAAAAGCGAGTTTGCCCATAAAAGACAGGAACGCTTCGAGTTGATCAAATCTTACCTTGCAGGCCGCGCCTTCGCCACGCCGCAAAAGAAAGCGGAACGGAACATCGTTGAAAGCCGCCTGAGAAAAATAATTGCGGAAAACCTGGAAATCGAGACGTCGCTTAAAGATTCTCTTGAAAAAATCAGACTTTATACGCGCTTAGAAGATAATGATCCAAAGATTCAAGCGCCTTGGCTGAAGGGGACGACAGATTTGGATGAGAATCAATGGCAAACTAAAGTTCTTGGCAATAACCCTGATCTTGCCGCTCAGCGCCTCCTGGTCAATCGAACCGGCCAGGAGCTGTCGTTGGCGCGAAAGGAAAGGTGGTCGGATTTTTCTGTATCGGCTTTTTACGGCGAAGAATCCGCAGGGGAGACGGAGCGAAGGCTGGGCGCTGGGATCGCGCTTCCTCTTCCGCTCCTGAACCTGAATACGGGCAACATTAAAAGCCTTATTAGGAAATATGAAGCGGAAAAATTTCTGCTTAGCTTTCAGGAACGCGAGTTAAGCGTTCGGTTGCGGCAAGCTGTTAACGAGTTTGAAGCCGCACGAAAAAGTGTTTTGCTATATCCCCAACCTTTATTCTCCAACCTTAAAGAGCAGATCAGGGAATCCGAGGAAGCGTTTCGCAAAGGGCAATTGGACCTGCTTTTATTTCTTGAGGTCGACGAACAGACGGAGGAAACTTACTACCGCGCGCTCGACGCGCAGTTGGGTCTTGTAGATAAACTGTCCAACCTTTACCTTTTGGCTGGAGAAAAAGAATTGTACGTCCAGCTCGACAAATTTTAGGAGGCACCCATGATTCGCATTTTGGATTGGACGCTTAAAAATAGACTCACAGTGGTTATCTTTTTCGCCCTGGTCTCAGGTCTGGGGCTATACGCGGTCGCCATTACGCCCGTGGACGCGGTTCCGGATATCACGCCGGTTCAAGTCATGGTGAACACCAAGACCGGGGCATTGGATCCGGAGCAAATCGAAAAAACTGTTTCCTTCCCGATCGAAACCGACATGAGCGGCATCGCCTATGTGAAGGATGTGCGGTCGCTCTCGAAGTACGGGCTTTCCCAAGTGAGCATCAATTTTGAGGATGGAACCGACATCTATTGGGCGCGCCAGCAAGTGGCCGAAAAGCTGCAGGGCGCCGGCGACGAAATTCCGCAGGGGCTTTCTCCTCAGATTGCCCCCATCAGCACCGGTCTGGGCGAGGTCGTGATGTATTCTGTCGTGGCCAAACCCGGCACGCCTCTGGCAGAAAAAACCGAACTCGAGCGGCTGCTCTACCTGCGGACCATTCAGGATTTCGTTATCGTGCCCTATCTGCGGCGCTCGATCAAGAACGTCGCGGAGATCGACACCACCGGAGGATATAAGAAGGAAATTCATATTGAGCTGCACCCCGAAAGACTGGAGAGTTTCGGAGTGACGATCGAGCAGATTGCCGAGCGGATGAAAGGGTTAGGAGAGAACTCGGGGGGCGGATACATTCAGCCCAAGGGGAGGCAGTTGATCGTTCGCACCTCGGGCCGGCTCCGAAACCTCGACGAGATTCGAAACATCCCCATTAAACTGGATGTGCGCGGCAAGCCTGTCCCCCTCTCCGCCGTCGCCGATGTTAAGGAGGGTTACGCGCAAAGAATGGGCGGCGCGACCAGCGGCGGGGAGCAGACGGTGCTGGGCATCGTGCTCATGTTGAGTGGCGCCAACTCGAGACAAGTGGCGCTGGACTCCGAGCGGGCTTTGAAGGACGCTCCGCTACCGCCCGATGTGCAGATCGAACTGCTTTACACCCGAAGCTACCTCGTCAACGCCACGCTGAAGACCGTCATGAAAAACATGGGCGAGGGTGCGGTGCTCGTGGTGGTCATACTTCTGGCCATCCTGGGAAATTTGCGCGGGGCACTCTTCGTCTCACTGGCTATCCCGATCTCCATGCTTTTTGGAGCCATCGGCATGAGGTGGTTCGGCGTATCAGCCAGCCTGATGAGTCTGGGCGCCATCGACTTTGGACTTCTTGTGGACGGTGCAGTCGTGATGATCGAAAATACGCTTCGCCGTTTGGAGGAGCACAAAGGA
>JANLTE010000349.1:0-5942 GCA_031362785.1 Elusimicrobiota bacterium | reverse complement strand
GCAATTGGAAGGGTTGGGTCCTGTGCTCAATTTTCATTACCAGATTCCGGACGACTTTCCTCTGCCGTTCAACGGCGCCATCGAATTCACATCGGGCCTTTGGGTCAACCGCCAGCCCCTCCGGATCCTGATCCAGGATATTTCCCGAAACGGGTTCCTGCAGGCGCGCTTGCAAGATTCCATCAACGACGAACTCATTCAGGGTATCACGAAGTCCGACGCGCAGTCCATTTTAAGAGCCCGTCCCGGCGACGCGGGCTTTAATTGGAAGATGTTGCTCAAGGGCCGAGAGGAATCGTTATATTCCAGCCCTCAAGGTCTGGAGGGTTTTGCGCAAGGTTGGAAAATCATACACCTACTGGGCCATTACGGCAGAAAATCGTTGACTTATCACTCGGTTGAAAATCATTTATTCAAATATCTCCATTCTTATTTTGATGGAGCTCCGGAGAATTTCGCTCGTTTTCGGGATAAGATTGTGGAACTTGAAAGCGCCGCGGCGATGGCCCAGACCGAGGGAAAAATGGACGAAGTCCTGAGTTCGAATCAGCGGGCGCTCGATTTAACCGCTCAGCTCGTCGCGCATCTCGTTTCTAAGCGCGACGCCGCCCGCGCATCGCTTGGGCCTATCTATCAGATCCCCTCGATGGCCTACGGGACGAGCAAAGACGGAGCGGAAGAAGCGCAGATCGGAGGCATTTCTTATTTAAGGAAAAATATCGAAAATCTCCTGGCGAAAGGCTATAAGGACATCTATCTCGTGGGACTCATGCCCATCGGTCCCATGTCTCGAAAAATGAGCCGAGGGGATCGGAGCGAAGATGAAGAATTCCCTTTCTATGCGTTGCGGGAGCCAAATACCGGGAACCCAATATTGGTGATTCGACAGGAGTTTAAAGGAAACGGGCCTGAGGCTCAGGGCTCGCCGTTCGCTTCGAGCAACCCGAGGGGCGTGAACCCGCTGTGGGGAACCGTTGATGATTTGCAAAAATTGGCGGGCGATTATAAAAACCGCGGGGTCAGATTTTTCGTGGACTTCGTCCCCAACCACATGGGAGTCGACAACCCCTGGATCCGAGAAAACGAGAACTGGAAGAACTTGATTCATAAAGAACTGAACGATTCCGAACTGCAGTTGTCCGACGCCGAACTGATAGAAAAATATAACCTTCCTGATAATAAGGGTCGCATCACGCATTGGTACTTCGTCTTTTACCGCGACCCGGGAGACAAGAGCAGCCGGATCATGATGGGCCATGCCGGCGATCCCGCTTGGGGCGGGTGGGTCGACACGGTCCAGATGGATTACACGAAGCCGGAAGTCCGCGCGTACATGCTTGAAACGATTGAATTTTGGGCCGCCAAAGGGATCAACTTAAGGTGCGACATGGCCGACCTCGAAAAGCGCGACATCTTCAAGCAGAGATGGTATCGCGACATGCCGGAGGATGAGTTTAACAAACGGTGGCCCAAGGAGTTTTGGGATGAAGTGATCGAAAAGGTTTTGCGCCGGCATCCGGACTTAACCCTCATGATGGAGGCCTATAACGAACAGGCGGTGAACGACCTGGCGGAGATCAACGACCGGCTTGAAGTTAACGATACCGCTCGGTTCGTGGTTTATGACAAACACCTCGCGGATATAATCGAGAAGGAATTAAAAAATCCTTCGGACCGTAAGGAGGACATATCGCGCGTAGTTTCGAAAATCCGGGACTATTTGATCGGCTCTCATAACCAATTCACGCGGGTCCATTTTCTGGAGGACCACGATTCCTTTTCTCCCGCCCGCGCGGTCTATAGCGACCCGTTCCAAAAAGTGGCGGCGATGTTGTTCGCCACAATCCCCGGCGTTCCTTTCGTGCACGATGGGCAAACCAAAGGGTATAGGGTATGGCTCACGAACCAACGGTTCTGGCCGGAAAAATTTGAAACGCCGGACCCCGGCATCGTCGGATTTTACGATGAGTTCGCCCGCGTCGCCGCAGACCCGCTTTTCAGGCGCGGCAGCATGTATGTTCGCGACGTCTCGAACCCGAACCTGATTGCTTACACGCGTTCCTTCGAAGGCAAAATGGCGCTCGTCGTAATGTATTTTTCAGGTACGAAACAGGTCGGGGTTGTTGACGCGGACCGCCAAAAAATTTCTCTCGAATTGGAAGCGCAGAGCGGTCGCATTTTGATGCAGGATGGAGAGAAATGGGTTGAAAGGCCCGTTCAACCCAACTCCGCAAACGCGACTCCCGCCAATTATTATGCCGCGACTCCGCTATTGCTGCCGTATCTTTTCCTAAGCTGGGTTCAGCGGCGGGTTCGGCCGCAAAAATTGGCGGCGCCCAGTTTGGTTCCCACCCTCCTTCCCGCGGCGGAAAGCGGCGACGCGGATCGCGCCGCACTCGGGCAGCTGGTTCAGCGGCTGAAAAATAAATTCAATCCGCCGCTCAAAACGCCGCGGAAAGGGGAGGTCTTAAGGACTGAAAAAGCGGCTTACAAAATTATTTCCCTCATCGATTCGGGCACCGGCGCGGATGTTTATTTAGCAGAAGTCATTGAGTCTAATGATCTTATGTTAGGCCGTTCGGTGGCTATCAAGGTGGCCAACGATCGCCATAAACTTAAGATGAAGCTTTACGATGGCAAAGATTTCATCGCGTTTGAAAAATCGATTCTTGAAAGAAACATCGGGAACCCGTGGATGGTTCAGATTTTGGATTCCAGCGTGGATCAGGAATTCCTGGTGATGGAACTCATTGATGGAATGTCGTTGTCTAAGGTCTTACTGGGGCTAATGAAGCAGAGTAAATTGGAAAAAGAGGACGCGGTTTTGATGTTGAAAGCGCTTCGGCAGGCCGCGGTGGCAAGTCTCGAGACCGCGAATAATTTCAACACCCTTTACAGGGACAAACCGCATGCCGCGAACATTATGGTGGGCGCGGACGGCTCCGTTATATTGATCGATTTCGAATACGCTTCAACCGCTGATCGGGACGCCCCGGTTCTGAGCGTGGGAAAAATGATTGGTGAAATTATACACAACACGATATGGGTGAAAGATAATGACTTTAATTTTATGAAATGGCTGGGAAAAAATAGCCCGCAAATTCACGCGGTCATCGACCAATTAAGCACGGGATTGAGACAGGATATTTCAAATGAAGAGGCCTTTCGGATGGTTGACTCGGCCATCGAATCGATTCGAAAACTTCCTCTGCCCGCGTCCCATCATAACAATCGTTTGAGTTCTTGGGCGAAAACTCTCATGGGCGAGAACTCGGCCCTCTACAGAATCAACCCCATCCTGAGCGTCAATTGGGAAAGCGTGTTTTTTGTTCCGGCATTGATCTTCGCCGTTTCCGGAGCGGGGTTGCCTTTGCTCGTTGTCGTTTCTGTTGCCAGTTCATTTGCGTTCAGCGGCGTTCATAAAGGAAGGGGATGGTTAGATTATTCCCTATTAGTTGGGATTGGCGGAGTTTTGGCGGGAGTCACGATAGGTCCTGCCGTCTTCTTGCCCTTCGGCTGGCCCATTGTTATTGTATCGGGGCTGCTTTTGAACGCGGCCGCCCACTCCGCCTACTTTTCCGCCAAGCTCCTTGGCTGGATGCCGGACTGGATGCCTTGGCCTTCTATAGTTGCGATTGAGGGAGGGTCGGAATTTGAAATGAACTTCCTCGGTCAGTTGCATCAAATCCTGGGAGATCCGGGCAATGCGGCTAACCTGGGTGATGAGCGAAATCGATACAAGGTGGATCCGGATTATTTAAAGCATGTCCTGGAAACGCTGCGACGCCGCGATGTGATGGGTCGAATGGGCCTGATCGATGAAGATGTGCCTAAAATTGAAAAACTTTTGCGCGATGAGAACATCGCGCTTGAAGTTAGAGCCGACCGAGTCGTGGCCCTCTGGCTTTTGATCGGGCCTCCGGAAAAATCCAGATTGACAGACGGGGACGACCTTATTTTTCACCGCGGCGACAAGCGGATTTTCATCCACATATTGAAAGAGGGGGATGTGGAAAGGTTTCTACCGGACTTGAAGCTGGAGCGGGAAAGCGAAAGCAACCAGAGGATGTGGCGGCACAGCATCGGCAATAGTCCGGATTGGACTTTGGTGATGGAAGATGGCGAGGGCCGGATCATCGGCTATGCCGAGACTCTCGTTAGCATGCGGCAAGGCAATAAAATTCTGGGGCCTCTGTTCCTCTATTTGAGCGACGCGAAGGGCACTGGAAAAAAATCATCCTATCGAGGGCGCGGTTACAGCGAATACCTGCATTTGGCTCTGGAGCACTTGGCGGGTGAATTGAAGGATGACAAAGAATCGGAAATCAAAATTCTGCATGCGGCCGTGCCCGACACCGTGAGGATCGGCATCCACATGAGCGGTGGGAAAATATTGGTGGATTCGCTGGAAGGGTCGGCGGGCGAGCCCGCATACCGCTCGCTCCTCAAAAGGGGATATAAGACTATAGGAATCGTCGGCATCGAGCCCCGAAGGCTGGATTGGCTGCGCGGGCTGTTCGGGCGCCACCAATATCAGCTCGATTTCCGGATGGAGTTGAACCTTAAGGCCGGTGACTCCGTGACTTTGAGTGAAACGGAAGATTTGAACCATTTGAAAGCGGTGTTGCCGGAGTGGATATCACAATACCTTATTGACCGCATTGCCCGCAGGAGCGTCATTGGAGTTGACGTTCGTCGCGATGAGGTCGTTACGCCCGCGCTGACCAAGGGCATTCGCTATATTCATCTCGATGAACCTTGGGTCCACGCAATGGAGCGTTTTTATGGGATTCCTCTGATCGATAGAGAATATGCGCCGCCAGAGCGACTCTACTCACCCGCCAAACTGTTGCTCCTGATGATTCGAAACCGTTACTATAAGCGCATGGGCCTCGAGTCTGAAAAAGAATTTCTAAAGGAAGTCGATAACGTCAATCCTGGAATGGCTCAGTTCCTGTCGCGTGCGCTCCTCGTTCAAGACGCAATCAAAATGAACGGGTCCTTCGTTTGGATGCGGAAAACCCTCAACGGGAATCGCGATATACTTAACTCCATTGATAACCTCGAAAAATTAACATTAGGTTCCTCTGGCAATCAGTTCGAAAATCTAAAGATATTTGCGTCTATGTATTACTTGCGCGAGGAGCAGCAAACCAAACTTGCGAAGTGGATGTGGCCCGGACAGCCTGAAATTGCGAAGCAGGTCAGGGAAAGTTTTCCGAAAGCTTCTGATGAAAAAATTTCCCGGTTTGACGAGTGGCTTAGAGGTCACTCTCTCTGGAGCAATTTGATCCCCATCCTGCAAGCGCGCGGCTGGACTGACAGCAAGATCGCCAATGCGCTCGGGATGCTCGAAGAACTTGTATTCAGTTTAGGCGTCGCGAGCGGCTCCTCGTTTATTCTCCATCAGGTTTTCGGCGTTCCTCAAACCGTTGGGATTTGGGCGGGATCCGCCTTAAGTCTGTTCATCTTCCCTTTGCTTCACTTAGGGAAAGTTTATTATCTTGCCGAAGGAGATCTGGAAAATCGCGGTCCGCCGTCTTTCAGAGAGATCGGCATTCTGTCCATTCTCGGCGCGGTTTTGCGCCTAACCTACGCGGTTCCTCTTTTCGTCCTCTTTTCGTTCGACCTGATGATCAGTTCCATCGTCACTCCCTTTCTTCTGCTGCTGGTCATGTTTGCGCACGGCACGCTCTACAACAATGCCATCGCGCCCCGTTTCAACCTTCCCTTGGGAATGGTCGGACCCGATAGGGTGGTTCCATATCTGGACCGCGTTAGCGAGACGTCTGTTTCGCAAATGGGGTTGAGCCGCCGCGGAATTAAAAATGCCGTTGGGTTCGCCCTGGAGTTGAAAATAGAGCTCGGGGCGGCTCCTCGGGATATTGCCCTATCGAAATATTTTGGCGGGATTGAATTTTTTAACCGCCAGTCCGGCGCTG
>JANLTE010000316.1:0-1891 GCA_031362785.1 Elusimicrobiota bacterium | reverse complement strand
GTGATGCAGCCGATCGTCACGAGCTCCGGCGCCATCAGCTCGGAGTTCGCTGCGGGCATCGTTGCAGCGCGCTACTCCCTGCTCGTGACCTTGCCGATGAAGAAGGCACTCGCAGAGGCCTTCGGCACCTATCTCGCCGCCAACAAGGTTCACAAGTCCGATATCTGGGCAGCACGTGACGTGACGCTGCAGGCTGGCGCGCGACACGCGCCAGTCAATGTGGCGGTTTGGGACAGCGGCGTGGACACTCGCATCTTCTCCAGCCAGGTCCTTCGCGACGGCAAGGGCAAGCCGCTGGTCATTGGTTTCGATCGGTACAGCCGGCCTGCCAACACCGAGCTGATGCGCATCCCGGTTGACCTGGCCGGCAAGCTGCCGCAGATGAAGGCGCGCTCCAAAGGCCTGTCGGACATGCAGTCCAACATCGACAGCGCCGAAGCCGTGGAGGTCAAGACCTACTTGTCGACCTTGGCCCCGGGCCAATACAAGGCTGCGGTGGAGGAGTTGGGCCTCATGGGCAACTACAGCCATGGCACGCATGTCGCCGGCATCACGATGGCAGGCAATCCGTACGCCAGGTTGATGGTGGCGCGCATCGAGTTTTCCCATACGCTCAAGCCTGATCCCTGCCCATCGCAAGCACTCGCACAACGCGACGCCAAGGCCGTGCGAGCGACGGTGGATTGGTTCAAGAAGCACGGCACCAGAGTGGTGAACATGAGCTGGGGTGGCGACATCAAGTCCGTTGAGAGTGAGCTCGAGCAGTGCGGGATCGGGGCCACGCCCGAAGCCCGGAAGACCCTGGCGCGCAAGCTCTTCGACACGCAGAAGGCCGCGCTGACCAAGGCCATGGCCTCGGCTCCGGGCATCCTGTTCGTCGCTGCCGCCGGCAACGAGGGAGAAGACGCTACGTTCGCTGACAGCATCCCGGCAGGCATCGATCTGCCCAACCTGCTGACGGTGGGTGCGGTCGACCTTGCGGGCGACGAAGCCGGCTTCACCAGCTATGGACCCACCGTGAAAGCGCATGCCAACGGCTACCAGGTCGAGAGCTACGTGCCTGGCGGAGAACGGGTGGCGTTTTCCGGAACCTCGATGGCGTCACCACAGGTCGCGGGCCTCGCTGCCAAGTTGCTGGCAGTCAGCCCAAGGCTCAGGCCCACGCAAGTGGTGAAGCTGATCACCGAGACGTCCGAGCGCAGTGCCGATGGCCGGCGGTTCCTGGTTCATCCCAAGAAGGCGCTGCAGGCCGCGCAGGCGCTTGCAGGCGGCTGATCGTTCACGTGATGTGGCGGGGCGCGGCGGCGGCGCTGAATGCCGCCGCGCATCAACGCGCCGCAGGGGCTGCGGCACGCACAAGCGCCTCCAGGGTGCGCTCGGCCAGAGCGTCGCGCTGGTGCACCCTGGCCAGCTGCAATGGCGCGAAAACGCCGCGTGGCGACCGCAGATGCGGTGCCAGCAACTCGGCGACGCGCTGGAGCTTGTCGTAGCGACGATGTCCGACCTCGATGTTGACATCGGGCAGCCAATGCACATGGCCTGCATGCAGGTGAACGATGTGGTTCACGGCCCATCTTCCTTGTTTCTATTATCTATGAGTGGGAGTGCCGTCTCAGAGGGAAGGAGGAGGGTTGGGATAACCTGGTTATGCAGAAAGCTAGCTCGGTCATTAAACATTGTTCAGGTTAGCGATATTTTCCAACAAATATTTGTTTCTACAATTTCGTTATTATTTCAGAAAGTATGTTTATTTATTTACTCCCATTACAGGCTTTTACATGGACAGTTAAAAATAATATTGAGAGGGCAAATATTATAATAAATAATATAAAAAGAAACAGTAATAACGTGGCGTGCTTAAAATAGTTGGGTTGGCTTAGAAATTGCAGAC
>JANLTE010000298.1:0-6980 GCA_031362785.1 Elusimicrobiota bacterium | reverse complement strand
CATCTTCTTTTCCGCGGCGATCAGGTTCGAAGCCGAAACCGCAACGATCGATGCCAGAAGCACGAAAGATCTTTTCATATTCATTGTTATTTTCTCCGTTATTTAGTTTTGAGCTCGTACATCTCTAAAGGTTGTTAACGAATGTCTGGGGCGGCGCAGGTTTTTTGGATGCGGGCTATAACTTTGGGTTTGCCGAGGACTTCCATGTAGTGGAAGAGACTTGGGCCCTGTTGGCGGCCGCTGGTAGCGACTCGGAGCGGATGGAACACGGCGCCGTTTTTTATGCCCTTTTCTACGGCGAAATCTTTGCAGAACTTCTCGATGCCGGCGGCGGTAAAATCGGTTAGAGCGTCTAACCGCGGTTTCATTTCCAGCAAAAGACCGATGGCGCCGGGAGCCTTCAGCACTTTCTCAACGGATTTTTCGTCCATGGGATAGTCGTCTTTCACCATAAAATCGATCAGCTTAGGAACATCTGTTAAAAGTTTCGCCTTCTCTTGCTCAAGCGCCACGCAGGCTTTAAAATAATTGAATTGATCGCCCGTGAGCTCGGCGCTCATTAAACCCGCTTCCTTGATAAAGGGAGTAGCGCGCTTTAGAAATTCGTCGGGACCGGTTTTTCGGATATATTCGCCGTTCATCCAGAGGAGTTTGGTGGGGTCAAAAATGGACGGGCTCTTGCCGCAGCGTTCGAGCTCGAATTTGCTAATCAGGTCGTCGCGCGTGAAGAGCTGCTGGCTGTCTTCAGTGGACCAGCCGAGGAGTGCCAGGTAGTTCATCATGGCTTCGGGAAGATATCCCTGGCGTTCGTATTCTTCAACGGAGGTGGCGCCGTGGCGTTTCGAAAGCCGCGTGCCATCGGGCCCGAGGATCATGGACAGGTGCGCGAATTTAAGCCCCTTCACGAATTCGCCCCAACCGAGCGCTTCGAAAATTAAAATCTGGCGCGGCGTGTTCGACAGGTGGTCGTCGCCGCGAACGACATGGGTAATCTTCATTAAGTAATCGTCGACCACGACGGCGAACTGATAAGTGGGAACTCCGGACGCTTTGAGCAAAACGAAATCGTCCAGGAGCGAGTTCTCGAACGCGACATGGGCGCGCACGATGTCGTCGAACTGCGTAACGCCGTCGGTGGGCGTTTTGAAGCGAATCACCGCTTTGCGGCCTTCCGTTTCCTTCTCGCTGCGTTGCGCGGCAGTTAAATTGCGGCAGCGACCGTCGTACTTGGGCGGACGCTTCGCAAGCATCGCGCGCGTGCGCATCGCTTCGAGCTCTTCCGACGTGCAGTAGCAGCGATACGCTTTGCCCTCGTTCAAAAGCTGATCGGAATATTTCCTGTAGAGATCCAGGCGCTGCATTTGGTAATAGGGTCCTGAAGAACCGCGCACTTCATCTTTACTGCTTAAGGAGGGCCCTTCGTCCCAGTCGAGGCCGAGCCAACTCATTCCGCGCAAAATGGCTTGAACCGAATCTTCGGTGGAGCGAACCTCATCGGTATCTTCGATGCGCAAAATGAAAATGCCCCCGTGTCGCCGCGCGAAGAGCCAGTTGAACAACGCGGTCCGCGCCCCGCCGATGTGGAGGAACCCCGTCGGAGACGGAGCGAAGCGAACTCGGACGCTTGGAATCTTTGAATCTGACATGACGCATTATTTTACAATATGCTTGCGGGGATTTCCTTCCACTGATATAATTCCTTCAATCAAGGTAAGTAGGACGCTGTCCCTAATTGTGGAGATGAATGGCGGAACAAACGAGTCCAGATCCTTCGAAAAATAAAGCGGTTATTAAGACCATCGCCAAGGAAGCGGGCGTTTCGGTCGCCACCGTATCCCGCGTCATCAACAATTCTCCGAGCGTCACATTCAAAACGCGCCAAAAAGTAACCACCGTGATGCAGGCGAGGAACTACCGCCCCAGCATCCACGCGCAGGGGCTGAACAAGCGTTACGCCTCCAAGCTCGTGGGGCTCATCAGCGATTCAACCCGTATTTTTACCAATCACTATTATTTTACCGAAATTATCCGAGGGCTCGAGACGAGCGCGCTGCGCACCGGTTACGGACTTTTGCTGACCACCGCCGAACAGCTGTTTAGCCCTGAACTGACATATCATTTAGATTTGCTCGATGGAATTATCCTGCTGACCGCTAAAATTGGCGATCCGATTATCAAGAGCATGGAGGGAATCAAAAAACCTTATGTGCTTTTGAACTGCGTGTCGTGGAAGGCGGGACATGTGGACATTAACAATTTGGCGGGCGCCCAAGCCGCCATGGAGCACTTGATCGACCACGGACATCATCGCATCGGGTTTATCGGGGGACAGCCGGAGGACGCGATCGCGCAGGAGCGGCTCATTGGCTACAAATCTACCTTGAATAAAC
Organism: Elusimicrobiota bacterium; assembly: GCA_031362785.1. Taxonomy (GTDB): domain Bacteria; phylum Elusimicrobiota; class Elusimicrobia; order 2-02-FULL-39-32; family 2-02-FULL-39-32; genus JANLTE01. Next base: position 4,590 of record JANLTE010000298.1, on the reverse strand, counting down.
ACGGAATTTCTCTGGATGAGAGCTTGATTATTACCACTAATTTTGATGAGGAAAGCGGGAAGATCGCGGCGCAAAGACTTCTTTCCTTAAATAGTAGGCCTACGGCGATTTTTGCCGCCAACGACTACCTGGCCATCGGCGCCCTGGCGGCTGCCAGACAAATCGGATTGAATTTACCAGGCGATTTGGCTATAGCTGGTTTTGACGACATCCACGCTTCCTCTCACACCACCCCGACCCTCACTTCCGTCCATCAACCCCTCTTTGAGATGGGGGTCCAGACCATGGATCTTTTGACCCATCACATTAAGGAAAAGACCGTCACCTCCGGTCGGAAGTTCCTCCTGCCGGGCCTGCGCATCCGACAATCCTGCGGCTGCAAATAATCAAAATAAGTCATTTTTTGTTGATATATCAATACATAATTTGATGATTCGAAAATGAATCCTTGACAAACTAGGGTTTTACTGTTAACTTTTACTTACATCTATTTGCATATATTTACATTATGAAAATGAGACCTATAACGATTGATTCAAGAAGCACGGTCAAAACCGTCGCCCGCCAGGTTGCGCGCACGGCGGGAGAAGTAGCGCTCTCGATTTTTTTTGCTCCAATTTGTAACCGGTTACATGATCGCAAGGGGAATTTAATCAATGAATTTGTCAAAGGGAAAGCCATAAAGGAGGCCAGCCATGAACAGAATATGTAAGATTCTCATTAGTATGGTGCCGCTTGCGTCACCTGCATTTGCCGACCTTTGCGGAGATTTAACGAACAACTACACGCAAAGGATGCAGCAGCTGCAGAACGACACGAACGCGGCGCTTTCTCAGACAACCGATCCCGCGGAACAATCAGCGATTCGGCAAAGTTTTCAATTACAGCTGGCTCAGCTAAACGCTGAGAAGGACGCGGCTTTAACATCGGCCGGATGCAATACACCGACCCCTCCGCCACCGCCGCCTCCAACGCCTGATCCATCGACGCCTCCGGGAACCGATCCTTCAACTCCGCCCAACACGGATCCCGGCACAACGCCCACGCCTCCGGGAACCGATCCTTCGACTCCGCCAAATACGGATCCGGGGACGACACCGACTCCTCCGGGCTCGAACTGTCCGCCAAACAACTGCATGCAGGAACTTAAGGACTTTGCGGAGCAGTTACGGTGCCAGGGTGTGCGCGGACGGGATTTAATGGAGCGCGTGAAATGCAAAGCGCGCGAACTGGGCTGCGAATTCGGATACGGGCACAACCCGAGACCTCATCATGGATATAAAAAGAATCACCATCGGAACTCGAGTTGCCGGCACGGGCATCGGCGCGAACACTGTGGTGTGTCGCGGTGCCGCAGCGGGGATGACGATTAATGATCACCGGTGAAACAGGCGGGGCAAATGTACCCGAGAGACATTTTCCCCGCCTAATCTCCGGAACGCTTCAATGCAAATTAAAACAAAGTGGTGGCTCGCAATACTGATCGGACTGACTCTCATGACAAATTTGAAAGCGCAAGAAAAAAAGGAAATGACCGTGGAATTCAAAAGACAAAACGAAACCATTGAAATTTACGCCGAAGAAAGAAAAGGCAAAGTCTGGGTGGATGTGATGAAAATCGCAGAAGCCCTGGGCGCGGAAACCTCAGTGGCCAACGAAGTTTACTTGATGGATTTCTCCTCCCGAACCCTCGCCATCAATTCAAAAACTTCCGTCCTGGGCCTGCTCAAAAAAGAGTCCAAAAAGAAAAAACAGAAATGGAGTTACGGATACACGGACTATCCTATTTTCGTTACCTTAACCGAGCGGCTTTTAACCCCGCTGGAAGCGCTGCCCGGGCTTTTCAACCTGGGCTTTACTTATCACCTGCAGAAGAAACTGCTCGCCGAAGACGTTGAAAACACGCAGCGTCTGAACGGGTTCCGGAGCGTGCCGGTTCGCCATGTGGCGGAGAACCAGAAAATTTGGATTTCAGTTCAGGATTTGGCTAAAGCTCTGGGCGCGGTGCAATACACTTCGCAACCCAACCGTTACAAACTGGTGCTGGCTAATTTTTCAATTTTGGAGTTGGCAGTCGGGCAAAACCGCGTATTCAAACGCCAAGATACGGTAGCGATTTTGGAAGACCCCGTTCTGCTTTACTCAGGGTCTCCCTATGTAACGCTTTCAGCCATCAAACCGATCTTTGGCGTTACCGCCCAGTGGGACGCCGACAATAAATCACTTTTAATCGCTTCGGCCCACGAGAAGGATAAAATTCAGGTCGGGCCGGGGCTCAAGATCACCGGATACCGTCCCGAGCCGCTCAGCGTCGATATGGAAGAGCTTTCGTTTTTCTATCAGGATCCCGCTCCCGTTTTTTCCGCCGCGCACGATCAGGTTTATGAATCGGCGCGCAATTTCGCGACCAATGAGATTACTCGAGTAGAGTCTCCGCTCTGGGGAAAAATGAGCGGCACCGCGCTCCCCAATGTTCAGGGAAGCTTTTTGAACGCTCCTTTTCAGGCGCGCGGCGTGTTCGAAAAAGTGGGCGCGGAATCGCAGCTCGTGAACGGCAACATCAAATGGGGTTTCCCCATGCTAAAAGTCGCGGCCGGCCGCGAGTACACCACGATCGACAACCTGAACAATCAGTTTGACCTGGTGGACAAAATTTCAATTTCTCATTCGAACGACCTTTACGGCGACAACAGCGCGAACCCGCAATATAACATCAAGGCTTTCTATGGACAAACCTTCTTCTCGATTTTCATGTCCTCGTCGATTTTAAGCCAGACGGTGGACTTCCGCCAGAAAATGGGCGGCGCAGATTTTAATTTGAACTGGACTTTGCCCAACCATCACCGCGCGGGATTTAACTTGCAGCAGTACATCTTTGAAAATAAAATCGAACAGGTATCGTCGAATTTACAGGAACAGGACTTCCTGGTCGATTTGTTCGGGGACGATCTGGAAGTGCTCGTGACGCCGCAAGAACAGGCGGCATTAACCTCCAAGTATCTCACGGACCGCCACTATACGACCGTGTTGGACGCGAACTACACGATCGACCGGCTCTTGCAGGCGAACGCCGCGTCGGGCCTGAGCTACTATAAGGACTACGCCAACTCCGCGTCGGGCGAATGGTCGAAGGATTCCGATTATAAACTGCGCGCCATTTTGGGCACGCAGAGCAACAAAGTGGACTCGAGCTATGAGCGGATCGGGCCGAAATACCGCTCCATCGGAAACCCGCTGCGCTACGAAGACAAAGATATCCTGCGCGTCGCTCCCTATTTCGACATCACCAAAATTTGGAAAGTGTTCGGAGAGTACCGCAGGGAGGATTCTAGAATTTTAACCGGAACTTCCATGCCGTCGTTTAGCAACATCTACCTTTCAGCCGGAAATTTGCTGAACTTCGAGCAGAACTCCTATCTGATGACAGGGACGCACTTCGAGTCGACGCTCTCGGGCAAACGCGAAACTCTGGGAATGAACTGGACGCGCTATTTTGGCCGAGACACTTTCGATTTGGGCGCGACCTGGGGCGAACAAAAAACCGCCAACGGATCGGTGTTCCGTAAATCCTATACCGGCAAGGCCAGCTACCAGATTTTGCGCGAAGACTGGAGGACCTCTCTTTCGCAGGAAGTTACGCAAAGCGTTTACGACGCTTATTCCCGCACGAGACTCGAAGCGCTAACGGGACTCCTTGTTCAGTGGAAGTCTCTGAAAGCCCTGGCGCAGTATGAATTTAAGCCCAAATATTTTCTGACGGACGAAACGCTCTATACCGCTTACTTTCGCCTGGGCCACAAAGTGCGCGACAACAAAAGTCTGAATATATTCGCCTCGCTCACCAGCCGCGAGGCCAACCTGAAGAACCCGGACGTTTGGAGAGTCGGGCTGGAGTGGCTTTCGGATTTTCGCCAATTCTAGAAAGATGAGAGGCAAACCCATGAAAAATATTAAGTCGCTCACTTTTAAAACCATCCGGTGCCTTACCGCGTTTTTAACCTTGACCGCGTCGGGGGCTTGGGCGGGACTTCCCCCTTCATCTCAAACCAAAGAAGAAATCCTCTGGGAAAAAGCGAGCCAGGCAGCGGCGGAAAGCATGATATCGAAAGAAACCGGCAACTTGCTCGCGGAATTTTTGAAAACCTATCCGGACTATTCAAAAGCGCCCAACGCGCGCTATTTGCTGGCGGAACGGGATTTCCAATCGGGCAACATGCAGCAGGCGGCGGTGAATTTTGAGAAATTTTTATCGGACAACCCCAAACACGCGCTGGCCGACAGCGCGGCGTTTCGCCTGGCGGAATCCTATTACAACTTAAAGGCCTACAACTCGGCGTTCGCGGCCTGGGAAAAAATGATCCGGAACTATAAAAAATCACTCCTCACGCCCAACGCCATGGAATATTTGGCCGTACTCCACATGCGCGCTCAGGACTGGGGCAAGGCCGATGAGCAGCTGCAGCAGCTCTCGCACGAGTTTCCTCACTACTATAGTCTTCCTCAAGGCCGTAAAAAACACGGGGTCGTTTTGTATCACATGGGAGATTTTTCCGAAAGCGCGAAATTGCTCGATGGGCTCGAAGGCGGGCA
>JANLTE010000281.1:0-2199 GCA_031362785.1 Elusimicrobiota bacterium | reverse complement strand
GGATGATCGGGGCGCATCCGGATGATGTTGTCCAAATGCTCGCGGGCTCGGTCGAACTGAAGGTAATAGATCGCCGTCGCGCCGCTTGAAAGATCGGCCTCGAGCTCCTCAGGAAACGCGGCAGACCCGTTCTGCTGCGCCCGGACGGGACACATACATAAGGAAAACGCCAGCGATGCGGATAATAGGCAGGTACGAGTCGTCATCAATGTTCCGCGTATAATTTAACAGTTCAACCCGGGAAATTCAAGAAGCGGGCCGACGATCCGATTTTGATATGATTTTATACATTATGAAAAATGAAGAAGTTTCTAAAATTTTGACGGAAATGACCCAGCTGCTGGAACTCGCGGACGAAAACCGCTTTAAGATCCGAGCTTACTCTCAAGCGGCTCAAACCGTTCTAAACCTGACCGAGGCGATTGAAAACATCGCGGGTCGGGACCAGCTAACCGACTTGCCCGGGATCGGAAAGGGCATTGCCGAAAAGATCAAAGAGTATTGCGGGACCGGAAAAATGGAGGAACACGAACGACTCAAGGGTTTGTATCCGTCAGGCTTGCTCGAGATGATGCAGGTTTCGGGCCTTGGCCCCAAGCGCATCCGCCTCGTTTACGATCAACTGAAAATCGACTCAATCGATAAACTAAAAGACGCCGCGCAGAAAAAAAAGCTGAGCGCGCTTGAAGGGTTCGGCGCCAAAACCGAGGAAAACATATTGAAGGGGATCGCCTTTAAGGAAGAAACGCCGAACCGCATGCTTTTGCACGATGCGATCCAACTCTCGGACTCCATCGTCCGGCTGCTGCAATCCGAATGCCGGTCGCTCGAACAATGCGTTCCCGCTGGCTCCGTTCGCCGCTGGAAGGAAACAGCGGGAGATCTAGACATCCTGTGTGTATCGGAGAATCCCAAAGAAGTCATCAACGCCTTCGTCCGTCAACCCGGAACCAAACAGATTTTGGCTGAAGGCGAGACCAAAGCCAGCATCGTTCACCGGCGCGGCATCCAATGCGACCTCCGCGTGGTGAGAAAAGAATCTTTTGGCGCGGCGCTCCTCTATTTTACGGGTTCAAAAGAACATAACGTCCGGCTGCGCGAGCTGGCCCTCAAGAAGGGCCTGACTATCAACGAGTACGGTCTTTTTTCCCTATCCAACAAAAACAAGCCCATCGCGGGAAAAACCGAAGAGGAAATTTATAAAAAACTGGGACTCGAATTCATTCCGCCGGAACTAAGAGAAAACCGCGGTGAGATTGAAACCGCGCAACGGAAAAAATTGCCGAAGCTGATCGAAGAAAAAGACGTCCGCGGGGATTTTCACAACCACACCGACATGTCCGACGGATCCAGCACGCTCGCGGAAATGGCGGGGGCGGCGAAATCTAAAGGGTGGGAATGGTTCGTGAGCGCCGACCATTCGCCCTCGCTTAAAGTGGCCAGGGGCTTGAGCGTCAAAAATTTGCTCGAAAAAAAAGCGGAAATCAAGCGGCTGAACCAATCCGGCAGGGGGTTCATCGTTTTGCTTGGATCCGAAGTCGACATTTTATCGGACGGCTCAATGGATTATGACTCTCAGACCTTGCGCGAAATCGATTTCGTAGTGGGATCGGTTCATACCGGCTTTAAACAAAATGAGGAACAGATCACGGCCCGCATTCTGAAAGCGATGGAAAATCCAAACATAGACATCATCGGACATCTGACGGGACGGCTGCTTGGCTCCAGGAACCCATATCCCGTGAACCTCCAGAAAATCCTGGAAGCGGCGCGCGACACCCAGACCGCTCTTGAAATCAACGGACAACCTCAGCGCATGGACTTAAACGACGCTCACGCCAAGCAAGCGGGGGAAATGGGAATTTCATTGGTGGTGTCCACCGACGCTCACGCGAAAAACCAACTCGATTACATGACGTACGCGGTGCACAGCGCGCGGCGCGCCTGGATTCGGAAAGAGCAGGTGCTCAACTGCCTCGGCCTCGATCAACTTCGCAAGTGGAAGCGCTCATGAATAATAGTAAAATAACGATTCACAGAAACTTGAAAATTTGAGGATTATCAAAAGATGAAAAGAATCACAGTCGCTATTTTACTTTCGCTGCTCGGGCCAGGGCTCGGACAGTTCTATAATAAAGAGTATCGAAAAGGCATTCTGCTTTTAATCCTGTCGGGCGCTCTTTTCTTTTTGCCGCTTTT
>JANLTE010000272.1:0-1622 GCA_031362785.1 Elusimicrobiota bacterium | reverse complement strand
CATGGCAAGATTGGCGGCGCTGATGATTCCGGCGGAGAGCACGTTCCCGACCGGAGGCGCGCGGGGTGAGCCGATGAGCTTCAGAATCAGATACTCCGCCAGATGAACCCCGAAGAAGCCGCTCCAAGCAACCTGCGTCGCGCGATCCAGATCCATTCCGGCTGTGGTTAACGCAAAGCTCAATCCCGCCACCAGCAGATTCTCCAGCCAGAACGCGACGCCGACGTTATAGGTCAAGGATGCTCCGCGCTCGGACCAGCCGAACTTTTCAAGGAGGGTTGTTACCGGCGCCTTCAGCCACAGCATAACCCCTCCTGAAATTGTATTTTGATCGCTTTTGTTGCCATAAATTTCATTGACAGGCGTTTCGGGGTCAATCAGCCCTTCTGCATCTCCCGCATAAACTTTTTGCGAGGGGCTGCTGTATCCAAAATAATTGAAACCCTCAATAACGATTTCTTCGGGAGCGAAGCCCGATTTCCAGATGGGGTGCGGCACGGATCGATTATCGGGCCGCACGGGGCCCATTTTCTTATATCTGTCAGAAATCGTTCTGGCCCCATTTCTTATGGCCGGAACCAGGGTGTCTCGAATGACGTTGGCACGATTTTCATTCTCGTTATCCCAAAGATTCATGGGCGCTTTAATGAACAGGGTTTGGAATTCCAGCCGGTCGATGAATTTCCTGTATCCCTCGTCATATTTATTGGCATCATGTTGCATGTACCAATATCTCTTCGTGACGCCATTCAGGTCCACAAACTCCACAACCACGTTCCTGCCGACCAACACTTCACTCTCTTTTAAGAACCGGATCGCGCCGTCCCGTTCAAAGTTAAAATAATAAATGCCCTTAATTGTGCCACGCAAATGAGCAATAATTTGAGGGATCGTTACCGGACCCACCACGAAAGGGTGCGTAGTGGTTGGAAAAACCGCTACAGGCCAGGGGGGTACGACGAATCCGTCAGGACCGGCTCTATAAAAATTTTTCTGCATATTGCGTATTTTATCGATAAGCCTGTCACGCCCAAGATGCTCCCTGATATTCCGGATATTTCCGAAATCGTCTTTCCCCATGGCGAAGACGTCGGTCGCGCCCTGAACCGCGCTGAACGGCGTATACGGATCGAAACCGCCGAACGGATAATAGACGACCGGTCCCCTGGCGCGAGCTCTTGCTCCAAGGTTTTTAAGAAAATCAGTTCGATCCTTAAGTTCTTTTTTTGTTGATTCCAGATACTTTCTAACTTCGCTGTCCTTATTTCGGATTTCACGGGTCAATCGCTGAATCGCTCGCCATACCGACGGCAAGGCAAGCGCGTTGAACGCGTCGGGAGGGATTGCGGGATTCCCGGGTTGCGATAGAACATCGGGAGCCGGATTCGTTATGAAATAGACGCTGAGATTTCGTTCCACTTCTAAAACCGTCTGAACTGGTTCATCTTTCAATTCGTTAAACTGACCGGCGGATGCCAGGATTTTTCCGATGACCGCGCGCCAATGGTTCCAGTATATGGAATGGCCTCCGGGCTTGAGCATCACGGACAATCCAAACGCGAACCTTCGCAATATCCTGCCTCCGAGATCGCCATCCCAGCGTTCCGCCATATTGTGCGCCG
>JANLTE010000260.1:0-16020 GCA_031362785.1 Elusimicrobiota bacterium | reverse complement strand
CGCCCAATCTTTCTGTGCGCCGACATCTCCTTAATTTCGAACAATTGATCGCGCAAAATGGCCGCCGTTTCAAAATCCAGCCGATCCGCCGACTCTTTCATTTGAGCTTCCACTTCTTTTACCAGATCGGGCAGGTTCTCTTTGGAGGCGGCTCGCAGCTCGCCCATTTTAACGAGCGAGAGCCCCGCCACTTTCGCTTCGGCTTGAAACTCCTCGAGCTCCTGCACCGCCTTCACGATGGTTTTGGGCGTAATATTGTGCTCCGCGTTATATTCCAGCTGTTTCACGCGTCGGCGGGACATTTCGTCGAGCGCGCGCTTCATGGAACCCGTGATTTTATCGGCGTAGAAAATCACGCGGCCGTTCACGTTGCGCGCGGCGCGTCCGCAGATCTGGATGAGCGTCGTCTCCGAGCGCAAAAATCCTTCTTTATCGGCGTCTAGAATCGCCACCAGGCCCACTTCGGGAATGTCCAAGCCCTCTCGAAGTAGGTTGATCCCCACGAGCACGTCAAAAATTCCTCTTCGCAGGTCCAGGATTAACTTAATGCGCTCGAGCGCTTCGATCTCGGAGTGCAGGTAGCGCACCTTCAAATTTTTCCCAGCGAGGAAATCGGTTAAGTCTTCCGACAAGCGCTTGGTGAGCGTCGTGATCAGGACGCGCTCCTTATTCTTAACGGTGAGCTGAATTTCCTGGATGAGGTGCTCAATCTGTCCTTGAATCGGATGGATCACCACTTGAGGGTCCACCAGCCCCGTCGGACGAATGACCTGTTCCACAATTTCACCCTTGGTCGCTTTAAGCTCATAGGGCCCCGGCGTGGCGGAAACATAAAACGCCTGGTTCACCAGATTTTCAAATTCCGGAAACTTGAGCGGGCGGTTGTCGAGCGCCGAAGGCAGGCGAAACCCGTAGTCTACCAGCATTTGCTTGCGGGACCGGTCGCCTTCGTACATCCCGCCGATCTGTGGGACCGTCACATGGCTCTCGTCGATCATCAGGAGATAATCTTTCGGGAAATAATCGAACAGGCAGGAGGGCCGCTCGCCCGCTTTGCGACCCGACAAGGGCCGCGAATAGTTTTCAATGCCGTGGCACATGCCCGTCTCGTTCAACATTTCGAGGTCGTAGCGAGTCCGCTGCTCGATGCGCTGGGCCTCGAGCAGTTTACCCTTGCTCCGAAAAAATTCGATTTGCTGAACCAGTTCTTTTTTGATTTCGGCGAGCGCCTGCTCCATTCCGGGCTGGGTCATGACGAAGTGCCGCGCGGGATAAACGAAAACGCGATCTTTTTCGCGCAGTTTTTCGCCCGTGAGCGGATGAATTTCGTAAATGCGCTCGATCTCATCGCCAAAAAACTCCACGCGGAGAGCCGTTTCGAGATACGCCGGAAAGATTTCCACGGTGTCGCCCCGAACCCGAAATTTCCCGCGCTTAAACTCCATTTCGTTCCGCTCGTACTGGATCGCCACCAGCTCTTTTAAAATTTGTTCTCTCGGCCGCGACGCGCCCTTTTCGAGGCCCACGCACATCTCCTTATATTCCTTGGGCGACCCCAACCCGTAAATGCACGAAACCGAAGCCACGATAATCACGTCGCGGCGCTCAAGCAAAGAGGAGGTCGCCTTCAAGCGCAGTCGATCGATGTGGTCGTTGATGCTTGAATCCTTCTCGATGTAGGTGTCGGACTGCGGGACATACGCTTCCGGCTGATAGTAGTCGTAATAGGAAACGAAATATTCCACCGCGTTGTCCGGAAAAAACTGTTTAAACTCCGCGTAGAGCTGCGCGGCCAGAATTTTATTGGGAGAGATAACTAAAGTGGGGCGGTTAACGGCGGCGATGACGTTGGCCATGGTAAAAGTTTTGCCCGATCCCGTTACTCCCAAGAGCACCTGGTGCTTTTTTTTCTCCTCTAAACCGCTCAACAGCTCGCGGATGGCCGCGGGCTGATCGCCGTCGGGTTTAAAATGTGATTTGAGTTTGAACTTATCCATTTCCTTTATAATATAATAAACTTTCGACGAACAACAACCGACCTTACCACGGAGGCACCACCCATGCAAGCAGTTAAAAAATCAGCAATTATTACAGCGGCCATTACTCTTTTTGCTTTTTGCGGACAAAAAGTCAGCGCGGCCCGCTTCGCCATCGACCCTTCCCATTCCAGCGTTGAATTTAAAGTGCGCCATCTGATGATCAACAAAGTCAGCGGCAAGTTCGACCGGTTCACCGGAGAATTCAACTACGACGAAAAAAATCCTGCAACCTGGACCAGCCTGGCGACCATCGACGCGGCCAGCGTGAACACGGGAAGCAACGACCGAGACAATCATTTACGGAACGCGGATTTCTTTGAGGTCGCAAAATTTCCCAGCATCTCCTTTAAAAGCACCGGAATATCGGACGTCAAAGGGAACGTGGCTAAACTAAACGGCATCCTTAACTTGCACGGCGTGGAGAAACCCGTGACGCTGGACCTTGAGATCGGCGGAACGATCCAGGATCCCTGGGGCAACACCCGCGCGGGCTTCAGCGCGACCGGAAAAATTAACCGGAAGGATTTCGGAATCATCTGGAACAAAGCGCTGGGAAACAACGGACTGGTAGTGGGCGAAGAAGTTGAAATCACCATCCAGGTCGAAGGAACGCAAGACAAAGCGGGCGCTCCTGCCGCGGACAAAAAACCGGCGGAGATGAAGAAGAAATAATTTATTCAGTTTAAATAAAAAACCCGATGGAGGGATCCCCTTCCATCGGGTTTTTCTTTTAGGGAAGCGAGGGCGTCCTGATAAAATCTTTACGCCGAGCGGAATATTTACTTAAAGAAGATCTCGGCGAAGCGCAGCCAATCGGAAGGAACCGTTTTCAGCTTCGCGGTCGCTTCTTCGAGGGAAACGCCCACTACTTCGTTACCGCGGAGCGCCACCATTTGGCCGAACTTGCCTTCCTTAATAAGCTCCGCCGCCTTAACGCCGACGCGAGTGCCGAGGATACGGTCGAATAAGGTAGGTCCGCCGCCGCGCTGAATGTGGCCGATCGTCGCTGAACGCGTCTCAATTTTAGTTTCTTTCTCGATGATGGTCGCAAGCCGATCCGCCACGCCGCGGTTTTTGAGCAGCATGTGGCCGAACTCGTCCAGTTCTTCCCCTTCAACCTTTTCGCCAGGAATCGTAATCGCTTCGGACGCCACCACGATCGCGACTTTATTTCTAGCGTGAGCACCTTTCAAGTGAGCGCACATTTTCTGGACATTCACCGGTTCTTCGGGAACGCAAAGCCAGTCCGCCGCGCCCGCGATCGCCGTGTAGACCGCCACCCAGCCCGCATGGCGCCCCATGACTTCAAGCACCATGATGCGCCTGTGGCTGCGTCCCGTGTCGCGCAACCGCTCCACCGCGTCCATCGCGATGGTGGTGGCCGTGTCGAACCCGAATGTAAAATCCGTGGCCGAGAGGTCGTTGTCCATGGTCTTGGGAACGCCAACCACGCTCAGCTTAAATTCTTTAAAGAACTTGCCCGCCACGCCCAGAGTATCTTCCCCGCCGCAGGCGACCAGCGCGTCCAGCCCCAACTTCTTGAAGTTCTCAACGCATTGCTTCTCGGTTCCTTTCTTAAAAGGGTTCGTCCGGCTCGTGCCGAGGATCGTTCCGCCCTTGACCACGATTTCCTTCACATCCGCTACGGTTAGAGGCATGGTATTTCCTTCTACGAGCCCCTTCCAACCTTCGAGCAAGCCGACGCATTGATATCCAAAATCCTGCGCGCGCATGACGACCCCGCGAATCGCCGGGTTTAAACCCGGGCAATCGCCGCCGCCCGTTAAAATACCAATCGTTTTACCCATAGATTTTTTCTCGTGGATCATTAAGCAATGGTGATGGTTTTATCCAGATAGACATCCTGGATGGTACGAAGCAAATCCGCGCCTTCCTTCATGGGACGCTGAAACGCTTTTCGTCCTGAAATGAGTCCCATGCCTCCTGCGCGCTTATTGATGACGGCTGTTCGGACCGCTTCAGCCAGATCGCCGGCTCCCGAAGAGGCTCCGCCGCTATTGATCAAACCCGCGCGTCCGGAATAACAATTCAACACTTGGTATCTCGTCAAATCAATGGGATGATCTGAGCTCAATTCTGAATAAACTTTGGGGTGTGTTTTTCCAAATTTTATCGCGTTGAAGCCGCCATTATTTTCAGGCAATTTTTGCTTGATGATGTCTGCCTGAATCGTTACGCCCAAATGGTTGGCTTGGCCCGTCAGATCGGCGGAAACATGATAATCTTTTTCTGCCGTTTTGAACGCGGTGTTTCGCGTATAGCACCACAAAACAGTGGCCATGCCGAGCCGGTGCGCCTCGCTGAAAGTCTGGCTGACCTCCACGAGCTGTCTGGCGGATTCCGCGGAACCAAAATAAATGGTGGCCCCCACAGCCACAGCGCCCATATCCCAGGCTTGGCGGACTTGCCCAAACATGATCTGATCGAATTTGTTGGGGTAGGACAAAAACTCGTTGTGGTTGATTTTAACCATAAAGGGAATTTTATGGGCATACTTTCGAGCCACGGAACCCAGAACTCCAAAGGTTGAGGCCACGGCATTACAACCGCCTTCAATGGCCAATTTTACGATGTTCTCAGGATCAAAATAATCCGGGTTTGGAGCAAACGAAGCTCCGGCGCTGTGTTCAATCCCTTGGTCCACGGGCAAAATAGACACATATCCTGTTCCAGCCAGGCGGCCGTGACTCAGTAATTGTTCGAGGCTGCGCAAAACTTGCGGAGTCCGGTCGGAGCCTCCATAAGATTCAGAGACATAATTGGACGAAGGCAAATGGAGACGGCTTGCCGGCACTTTGGCTTTATAGGTTAATAACTTTTCAGCGTCGCTTCCAAGCAATTCCTTAATGTTTGATTTTGATGTTTCTGCGACTGGCATTGTAATTCCTCCTCAATCCGATCGCCGTTTCCGGCCGAAGGGACCATTCGATTTTTTGATAAATTAGATTTTTTTAAGCTTTTCTTTGGACTTCGTACGGGCTTTTTTAGCCGGCTCTTTGGCTTCCGCCGTGACAGACTGAAGCGCCTGTTCAGACCAGACTCCCATGCGGCGGTACTTCTTATACCGGTTATCGAGCAGCTCCGGAATCGGGGTCGATTGAAGCTTCTGCAAATTGCGGGAAATGGTTCCCTTCAGTTCAGTCACAACCTGCTTAAAGTCGCGGTGCGCCCCGCCCAGCGGTTCGGGAATAATTTCATCGATCACTTTTAACCCGAGCAGTTCCTGGGCGGTTAACTTGAGCGCGCGGGCCGCGTCGGGGGCCTTCGTCGCGTCGCGGAACAAAATCGCGGCGCAACCTTCGGGGGAAATTACGGAGTACCAAGCGTTCTCGAGCATTAAAATGTGGTCCGCGATGCCAATCCCAAGCGCCCCGCCCGATCCGCCTTCGCCGATCACGACGCTGATGATGGGAACTTTGAGCGCCGACATCTCGCGAAGGTTCCGCGCGATGGCTTCGGCTTGTCCGCGCTCCTCGGCTTCGATCCCCGGATAAGCGCCCGGCGTATCGATGAAAGTGATCACGGGCCGGCTGAACTTTTCAGCGAGCTTCATAACGCGCAGAGCTTTCCGATAACCTTCCGGGTGCATCATTCCAAAATTGCGGTGCATCGACTCTTCCACGGTGCGGCCTTTGCGGGTGCCGATCACGACTACGGGGAACGCTTCGAAAAATCCGATCCCCGTCACGACCGCGGGGTCGTCGGCGAAGTTCCGGTCGCCGTGCAGCTCAATGAAATCGGTGAAGAGCGCGGCGATGTAATCTGAAGTGTGCGGGCGCTTGGGGTGGCGCGCCAGCTGCACGCGCTGCCACGAGGTGAGCGAGGAAAAAATCTCCCGCATGAGCCCGTCGCGCTTTTCTTCGAGAGACTTGATCTCTTCGTCCAGGTCCACGTTCTGGTGCGCCTGGTTCAGACTTCGGATTTCTGAAATTTTAGCTTCGAGTTCGATGATGGGCCTCTCAAAATCGAGGGCTATGATTCGATCCGACATTAGAAACTTCCTACGAAATTGATGCGCAGCAGGCGGTCTTTGTCCTTATTGGAAGCGATCTGGCGGAACGCGAAATCGATGTGTAGCGCAGGAATGGGGAAGACCCGGATCCCCGCGTTCCAGCGGTTGTCGACGCCGTTACGAATGTTGTCGTACTCCGTCATGATCACGAATTTTTCATCAATGGTGTAGCAAAGCCCCACCGAACCGTACACTTCGCCTTCCTTAAACTTTGAAATGTTGACGCCGCCAAACGCTTCGAAATGAGGGAAGAACAGTTCACGCCCCATCGAAAAATAAAGCCCGCGGTCGCGCTCCGCGTATTCGTCCTTCGCCTTATCGAAAAATCTGCCCTGCCCGTCATAACCGATCGCCAAAGCGGGCAATATCTGGCCGCCGTCATAAACCCGGAACTTCGCGTTCAGCGCGGGCTTGTTGGTGCGCGCATCGTCCGAACCGATCACCTTCTCGTTGTCCCACGACGCGCCGATGTTCAGCCGACGGAAAACTCCGAACGAAATATAGCTGAGGATTCCCCCGTCTTTATAAAACCGAAAATTCAACCGGTATCCGCCGTAGTCCACGGCGTTGGGGGTCGGGGTATCGATCAGATCCACCATCCCTTCGGGGTTGGTCTGCTCCGTCGCGTCGATGCGCGATTGCTTTTCCTCGGGCGCCGCGCGCCTGCGGCCTCGGCGCAAATAGTCCCTCCAGGAACGCTCGGGGGTACTACCCTCTTCGGCCGACGCCGATTGGGGAACGCGGCCCAACAGCAAACTCCCCGCCAGGAGGCAAAGTAAAATTTGGTTTCGTTTATGGAAGATCACGGTTATTTCCTGGGCGCGCTCGCTGGAGATTTTTTCACGGGAGCCGGTTTCGATGCCGCGGTCCGCCGGGTAATTCGATCGATGGCGACCGTTACGGACTGATTGACCGATTCATCCGCGTCACCTTTCATTTTTTTAAGCGCCGCCAAATCTTTTTCATCGCCCAGCTCTCCCACGATTTCAGCCGAGACGCGCCGGTTGTAACTATCGGAATCCTTCAAGAACAACCTGGCGACCGGCAATCCCGACTTATCTCCCAATTTGAAAAGCGCCTGAGCGGCGTTCACTTTCACTTTCTTATCTTTGTGATCCGCATACTTTTTGATGATCGGGATGACGGAAGGATCGCCGATCAATCCCAGAGAACGGATAGCGCTCGCTCCGACTGCGATGTCCATGAGGTAGCCCTCATTGGTGGCAGGCGCGGTGGCCAGCGAAACTTTAATCGAATCGAGGAGTCCCGGAACCGCAACGCGGCTGGCGATGTTTCCCAATGCGTACGCGCAGGAACTCCTCATGCGCGCGTCGGGGCTCCGCAGTTCTTGCACCAGCGCCATCGCGGCGGAATCGTCGCGCAAAATCCCAAGAGAGTTTACGGATGCAAATCGAACGCCTTCGTACGGATCTTTCAGCCCTTTCATGAGCGCGGGAACCGTGTTCCGGTCGGCGATGTAGCCCAGCGCGATCGCCGCCATTTGCCGAGCGCCCGGATCGTTATCCGAACTGAGCATTCGCGCGATGTCGGAGCTGACCGCCACGACCCGCATAAGTCCCAGCGTTTCGGTAACCTGCGAACGGACGGCGGGCGACTCGTCAGTTAAAAGTTTTTTTAGCGTATCCACAGACGCGAGGTTCCGAATGCGCCCTAATGCTTCCGCGCCCTGGCGGCGAACCTTTGGATCTTTGTTTTTCAGCTGCGCCATCGCCTGGGCGTAAGGATCGTCTTTCGCGGGCGCGGCGGCCAGCGGAGCGATCGCAAAAAGCATCGACATTCCCACGATCGGGTAAAATCGGAACCTGCGCTTATAATTCATCATGATGGCAGGGATTTTAGCTTTTTTTGTTGGGTGAGTCAAAAAGGATTTTAGAGGGGTTTTGAGCGGTATTACTTGGAAAAAGTCACGCCGCAGAAGGCGCAAAATTTCCAATCTTTTTCAACGACTTCGCGGCATTGGCCGCAGGAGAGCTTTAAGACGGTGCTGCATTGAGGACAGAACAGATAATCCGAACGAACGGGAGACTTGCAGCCGGGACAGGCGCCAGCGCCGCTCTTTTTGGAGAGGTCAACGGCGGAAGGAGACGGAACCGGCGAAACTTTTTGCGCGGGAGCCGCTGCCGAAGCAACCGCGAGTGGAGCGGGAGCAAGCGCAGGTACCGCTGTGTTCAACGATTGCTCAATAATCTCTTTGATTTTGTAAGGATCGCTCCCCACAAACCGATGGGCTTTCTCGGCGGTACGAACCACCAACGACTCGGTGATGGTCCCCGTCACTTCCACCATTTTGATTTGACCGTACGGAATTTCGGTGTTGGACACTCCCACCGCGCGTTCAACCACCCCCGGAGTAAAAATCAGCCGGTCGCTTTCTACCGCTAGCGTTCCGCCATAGGCCAGAACCATGCTGACATAGTAGGTAACGTTAAACTGCTGAGCGGTGGCCATTTTTATATGCTCCTCGAGCGGCTCTATTTTAGGTTATCTTCGTAAATCAAGCAAATCCCTTCCAAAGTGAGGTCCGGGAATATTTTATCTTTGTCAATGTACCGCGAATCGGGAGCGATGAGGCTGGCGAGGCCCCCAGTCGCAATAATTTTCGTGGCGAGCCCGAGCTCTTTTTTAATTTTCTCGATGAGCCCGTCCACCAGCGCGACATATCCATAGTATAGCCCCGATTGAATGGAGCCCACGGTATTTTTTCCGATGAGCCGGTCGGGTTTTGATAGGCTTACCTTGGGGAGCTTCGCCGTATGCAGCGACAAACTTTCCGCCGCTAAATTGGGACCCGGAACAATGATCCCGCCCGCGTACTCCCCGCGTTTAGTGATGCAATCAAAAGTGGCCGCGGTGCCGAAATCCACCACGATGCAGGGCCCGCCGAACCGTTTGAAAGCCGCCGCCGCGTTCACGATGCGGTCCGCCCCCACTTCCTTCGGGTTATCGTAGAGGTTGATCATCGAAATAGAACCCGTTTCGCCAATCACGAAGGGTTTGAGCCCAAAATATTTTTCCGTCAAGTCTTTAAAAACTCCGGTGAGCGTGGGGACGACGCTGGCGATGGCCACCGCGGTGATGCTGGCGCGCTCAAGCGCGGAGTAATGCAGGAGATCCAGCGCTTTGGTGCCGTACTCGTCCGCGGTTCCGCGAGGGTGAGTATTGATCCTCCACGATTTCACGAGGCTCGATTGTGACTTGGCGGGCGAAGTGAAAATCCTCGCCGCGCGCGACGGCTTCGATAACTCTTTGAGCGCCGGACCCTTAAAAATTCCGAGCGTGATGTTGGTATTACCGATATCGATAGCGAGTAACATGTTTTATTTTTTAATGATCCCGGCCGACATGATCATCTTGATCGCGGTTTCTTTCGGCAGGTCCAAATACCGCACATTTTTTTTGGGGACGATCAGCATGTTGCCGGAAACCTGGAAGGAATGGGGAAAGTAGACCATTACCTGAGCTTCGCCGCCGTCCATAAAGCTGACTTCCTCTTGCGTGACGAACCCCACGCGCTGAAACCCCAGCTCAGGAAAATTGACCGCCGCCACCTTGTCGAATACCGCGCTTTTTCCGGAGATAGAAGCGATCGTTTCGCGGACGGCGCCGTAAACGCCCTTGGTGATCGGCTCTTCCATCATCCAACGATCCAACATGCCGAAAACTGAGGCGCCCAGCCAATTGGACGACGCGTATCCAATCAAAACGACCAGCGCCGCCGTGAGCAAAAAACCGATTCCGGTCAGGATGGACTCCTCGGCGATCCACAGCGACAAAATCCTGTGGCCGAACCCGTCGATTGCGGAAAAAAGCGCGTAAAAGATGTAGAGGGTCGCGACCAGAGGAAGGAGGACCAGCGTCCCTTTGATAAAAAAGCGCGATAGGCTTTTCATAAACTTTTTTTAATGAATCCCCGGCTCGGTCAAAAGTTTGGGGTCCAGCGCTTTTTTAATTTGATCATCGGTCAAAAGTTTGTCTTCCCGCACGACTTGAACGATAGATTTTTTTTCCTTCAGCGCTTTTTTTACCACTTCCGCCGCGCGGGCGTAGCCAATATAAGGATTGAGCGCGGTCGCCAAAGACGGGCTGATTTCGGCGTAATGCTGGCAAACATCTTTGTTGGCGGTAATTCCCGTTACGCAGCGGTTCGTGAATTCGCGGACCGCGTTCTTCAGGATTTCAATTGAAAAATTGACGTTGAACGCCATCACCGGCATCATGACGTTCAGCTCAAGCTGCCCGGCCTGGGCGGCGAGCGAAACGGTGAGCTCGTTGCCGATCACCTGGAAACAAACCTGGTTTAGCATCTCCGCCATCGAAGGGTTCACCTTTCCCGGCATGATGCTGGAGCCCGGCTGAACCGCGGGGAGCACGATCTCGCCAAAACCAGTGAGCGGACCGGAGCATAAGAGCCGGAAATCGTTGCAGATGCGGGAGAGCTCGAGCGCGACGAGTTTAAGGACCGCCGCGACCGTCGATACGGGAAAGTTAGACTGCATGGCTTCGCGCATGTCGGGCGCGCAGCGGAAATTAATTTTGGTCCAGCTCTTCAGGTGGTTCACCACTTTAACGCGATAGTCCGCGTGCGTGTTCAACCCCGTCCCAATCGCGCTGCCGCCGATCCCCAACTCTTCCACGAGCTGAGCCACCGCTTCAACTCTTTCGCGGCACTTTCCGACCGTAATGGAATAGGCCGTAAACTCCTGGCCGAGGCGAATGGGCACCGCGTCTTGCAAATGCGTGCGGCCCGACTTCAAAATTCCATCGAACTCGCGCCCTTTCTCACCCAGCGCGTCTTCCAATTTTTTCAAAACGGGAATCAATTCGCCCAGCAGCAGACGCGCGGCAACCCGCATGGCGGTCGGGAACACATCGTTGGTGGATTGAGCCATGTTGGGATGATCGTTCGGGTTGCAGATCGAGTAGTCGCCGCGTTTGCCCCCCATGAGCTCGATCGCGCGGTTCGACAACACTTCGTTCACGTTCATGTTCACCGAAGTCCCCGCTCCGGCCTGAAACACGTCCACCACGAACTGGTCGCGCAGCTTCCCGCTCAAAATTTCGTCGGCGGCATTTACGATGGCGTCCGCGATTTTTGCGTCCAGCACGCCGCACTCTTTGTTCGCGAGCGCCGCGGCCTTCTTCACCATCACGAACGATTCGATAAATCTCGGATGGGCCGTCAAACCCGATATGGGATAATTCTCAATCGCCCGCTGGGTTTGAACGCTCCAGTAAGCTTCCGCCGGAATTTCTTTGGTCCCTAACGAATCTTTCTCGGTTCTTGTGTTTGCCATGAAATAGTTTGAGGTTACGCGACGATTTTCTGAGCGCGCATAACGCCGACCAGCTCTTTCACCGCGTCGGCGGACTTTTGCAGCAGCACGCGCTCATCCACGGTGAGGTTCAGCTGGATCACCTGTTCGATCCCGCGCTCGCCCAGCTTTACGGGCACGCCTACATACAAATCGTTAATCCCGTATTCGCCCTGCAAAAACGCGGCGCAGGGCAAAATGCGTTTTTTATCTTTAATGATGGACTCCACCATCGCCACCACTGACGCCGATGGCGCGTAATAGGCGGAACCCGTTTTCAAAAGCTTTACGATTTCAGCGCCGCCTTCGGCCGTGCGCTTCACGATCGCGTCCACCTGCTCTTTTTTCAGGATCTCGGTGATGGGAACGCCGGCCACCGTGCAGTAGCGGGGAACGGGCACCATGGTATCGCCGTGTCCGCCCAAGACCATCGTCTGAACATCTTCCACCGAGCTCTGCGTCGCTTCGGCGATGAAAGTCGCCATCCGCGCCGAATCTAAAACGCCCGCCATTCCGATCACGCGGTTGCGGGGAAACCCCGACACTTTGAGCGCGACATATGCCATCGCGTCCAGCGGGTTCGAAACCACGATCAAAATTGCGTTGGGCGAAGTGCGCGCGACGTTTTCCGTCACGATCTTAACGATGCCGGCGTTCGTGTTCAGTAAATCGTCGCGGCTCATCCCGGGCTTGCGCGGAATTCCGGCGGTGATCACGACCAGGTCGGAGTCCGCGGTATCGTTATAATCCGTCGTTCCCTTCACGTGCGAATCGTATCCGTAAATCGGCGCCGCTTCCAAAATGTCGAGCCCTTTTCCCGCGGGCATGCCTTCGGTTTGCGGGATGTCCAGCACCACCACATCGCCCAGCTCTTTTTCCGCCAAGCGCTGCGTTAAAGTCGCGCCCACGTTACCCGCGCCTATCACCGTAATTTTTTTTCTTGCCATAGAAACTCCTTACAGCGACTCGGACTATAAAATGATCAAAAGCGCTCGCCCAGCGGGCTCGCTCCGGAGAAAATCGTGCGCGCAGATCGCGCGATTTTCTACGCTTTTGATCATTTTATAGTCCTCGTCTGCTATCATTAATTTGGTAAATCATTTTTGCGCGAGGGATTTTTTCATTTGCGCTTCAACCGCCTTCGCGAAATCGGGGTCTAACCCTTCGCCGCCCAGCGTCCTCGCGCGGCTCGCCCGCTCCCACGACTCCTTAAATTTTTCCCGTTTGAACAGCAGCATCGCCCAATGCGATTGCGTTAAAGCTAAATTTGGGTCGGAGACTTCCGCCGCCTCGTAATACTTCGCCGCCTGCACGTAAATTTTTTCTCGCTCCGCCGCGGGCTCGACCGGATCGCCTTTCACGCTGTAGGCATAAGCCAAATCGCAGAAAAGCCGCGCCTTCTTGGGACTTTGCGGAACGAGCTCCGCCGCTTTTCGAAGCAGGCCTATCGAGTCGTCAATTTTTTCATCCAGGCCGGTCATTAGGCCAAACCCCCAATACGCTTCGCCCTGATTCGGATCGACGAGCCAGGCTTGATTGAAGCGGCTCATGGCAAGTTTATAATCTTTCTTGCGGTACGCATCCCAACCCATGCGCGAGAGTTCAATCGCGGCCAACTCGGAGCTCCCCGAACCCTTCACGGCAATTTCCACAAAACGTCGATCCGACTGCGCCTCATCCTCTGTTTTTTTTCCGCTACCGAACATCGGCAAGAGATATTTGGGATTGGCGGTCCACGGTTCTTTCAAGGCCTGAGTGAAACGCTGCTGACGCGACAGTCCCCGACGATTGCCCATCCACACGAGACTGCCCGTTAGCAGCACGACGGCGACGATACCGGCTACGCGTCCCGCCGCGCTCTTACGCTCACTCATTCCGCGCGAAAAAATTATGGATTGGTAACGGAGTCAGGCGCGCCGGTATTTTCATTGGGATCGGGCAAAATAATGCCTACCCCAATCGTCGCGTAGCCGCCCAAAATTAAAAAGGGGCACAAGTTCGAGGCCCAGTTCTGGCCCGCAGGATCCGTAAAGGAAAGCACGACATATCCGATAGCCGCGATGACGATACCCAACCCAATGACTTTCCAGCCGCGCTTCGAAACTCCGGTGAACTGAACAGACCCTTTTTGAGGTCTCTGAGCGGACGCTTTTAATTCCTGTCGATTTTTATTTTTATTTTTAGCCATTCGTTATACGCTCGCTAAGGAAAGCAACGATCGCCGCTCAATAAACTTGGACGGTTAGCTTATTTTAGTAAATATTCGGGAATTAAGAGTAGGAAAAGACTTTTACTGCGGTTAGTTGGGGCTGGTGGGGTCGTCGCCGCGTTTAACCTCAACGCCGTCGGCAACGCCGTCGCCGTCGGAGTCTCGCTTCCGTGGACTTGTTCCGATCATCGCCTCCATTTCATCATCGATCCCGTCACCATCGGTATCAAGGCCGGGATTCCCTTTAATTGAGCTCATGCTTTCCGCGGACTCCTGGGGCGCTTCAAACGGCTCCTGAACGACCGCTTTGGTCAACATCGTTTCCGCTTTTTTCGCGACCGACTTTGATTTGGACACCTCCGCGGTTTGTTTCGGAGCTTCCTCTTTTTTTGCCGCACTACTCTGCGCGACGGGGTTAACTTCTTCCGGCGTGATGGGGGGTGAAACGACTCTGTTTACAACCACCGGAACCGACGCTACTCCGTTCGCGGCTTTCCTGAAGAAAAATCCGGTCGCAGCAGCGCCGCAAACAAACAAAAATACCGCGCAAGAAACCACAATTTTTTTCCGCGACATGTTGGACCCGTCGATCGCGAACTTTTCCTTCAGCATGGACAGTTTTTGCTTAATCGCTTGAAATTTGTTGGCGGCCGATTCCGATGGCGAAGAGTCGACTCCAAAAAGAGCAGCCATGTCCATTTCGGGAGACGAGGGGACGGGCCTGGCGGCATCCGGATTAATAACCTGTTCGACATCGGGCGCGGGCCACCCGGCGCTGATTAGGGCCTGCTTTAAATCATCCTTCAGAACTCCGCGCGCAAGTTCCGCTTTAATGTAATCCGCTAATTCGGGCGTTACCATAAACTTGTCCTCCAAGCGATCCGCTGGCCAACGACCCAAGTTTAACCGAAATCGGCGCAAATACAAGCCTTTTATTTGATTTTCTGTCCGCATCCTATTTTTGCCGACCGCGCGAATCGTGTATAATTAACGGATGGATAATGACTTGGAAAAATCTAGGCATCGGCAGACGCTGGGCGAAGAAATTGCCAACAGCATCAGCCACGGCCTTGGTTTTTTGGCCGCGGTTATCGCGACTCCGTTCCTCATCGTTCAAGCAGTCCGGCGGGGAGACGGTGGAGTTGTTACTGGCGTCAGCATCTTTGCCGCTACCGTGATTTTCCTTTACCTGGCGTCCACGCTTTACCATGCGCTGCCTCACGGTAAAGCCAAGCGGGTGTTCCGGACGATCGAACACGGAGCTATTTTCCTTCTTATCGCTGGAACTTATACGCCCTTCACTCTGGGCATCTTGCGCGGACCCTGGGGCTGGACGCTTTTTGGTATCGTCTGGGGACTCGCGGGCCTCGGAGTGTTCCTTAAATTTAAAGGGGGACTGCACCCTGTTCTATCAACCATCCTCTATGTCTGCATGGGATGGCTGCTCCTCGTCGCGATACGGCCGTTTCATGAGCGCATGGCGCCAGCCGGAATTATTTGGACCGTGACGGGTGGGCTGGCATACACTCTGGGCGTCATATTCTACTCGATGCGCCGAAAATATTCCCATTTCATCTGGCACTTATTTGTCCTGGCCGGAACGACCGCTCATTTTTTCGCCATATGGGGCTACGCAATCTGACCCGATGAGCCGGGCCTTTACTAAGGAAGACGCCGTTACGCCGTAAGGCCTCGCACCCATCAAATCGATCGTAGAAAAACCATAACTAGGAGGATGGATATGAAGAAATGTTTCAAGCCGCTACCCCTATCCGCGAGCGGATCGGCGGGTTTGCTTATTTTAAGGATTGTATCGGGCCTCGCGTTCATGCATCACGGCTTCATGAAGATCCAACATCCGTTCAGTTGGGCGGGCCCGGACGCCAAGATCCCCGGCTTTTTGCTGGCGCTGGCCGCCATTTCCGAATTCGGAGGAGGACTGGCCTGGGTATTGGGACTGTTGACGCCGCTGGCATCCTTTGGCATCGCCTGCACCATGAGCGTCGCGGTCTACATGCATGCCTTCATGTTCCACGACCCGTTCGTCGCCTCTGCCATGGGCCAAGGTTCTTATGAACCAGCCCTCCTATACTTCTGCGTCGCCCTTCTACTCATGATGGGCGGACCCGGACGATTTTCTTTGGACCGCATTGTTTTCGGCGAGAGGGTTCCGTCAAGCGCCGATTCATTTTGATACAATTACCTTTATTCTGAAGGGTTGGCGCCCGAACTCTTATTCCTTTAAATTAAGGCACAGGCACACAACCCTCATAGCAACTGATTTCTGTATCGGATGGAGGGTTGGCCGCACTTTTTTCTTATTCCTTCGAATTAAGGAAAAAGTACAGGCCAACTGTACCCAGGAAGTTTTTTTGAGGAGGGTTGGCCGAGTGGTTTAAGGCGCTG
>JANLTE010000249.1:0-2187 GCA_031362785.1 Elusimicrobiota bacterium | reverse complement strand
TGCTGTCCCACTTTCAGGACGTCGGCGACTTTTTTCGTGCGGGCCCATTCGAGCTCTCCGATGTGCAGCAACCCTTCGATCCCGCCGATGTCGACGAAAGCGCCGAAAGCCGTAATTCCCGTTACCACGCCCTTTCGAACTTCGCCCACTTTAATTTGCTGCATCGTTTCGGTCTTTTTCTTCGCGTTTTCTTCAGAAACCCAAAGTTTTCGCGAGAGCACCAAATTATTTTTCCGAACGTCGAACTCCATGATGTAGGCGGTGAGGGACTGTCCCTTCCATTTGTCGAGGTTTCGGCTCATCCGCACGTCCACTTGAGACGCCGGCATGAACCCCTGGAGTCCGTTCAAGCATTCAACCATCAGCCCGCCCTTAATGAGCGCTTTCACTTTAACTGAAATCGGTGTTTTATTTTTATGCAACTCCTGGACTTCCCTCCAGGAAGTCCGATCGCGCGCGGCCTTCCACGACACCGTGAGATATCCTTCCACGCGAGAGCTGGTATCCCGCAACACTTGCACGGAATCGCCGACCGCAAACGGCGCTTCGTCGCCATACTCGAGCTTTGGGATCAAAGCCTCGGCCTTGGACCCCGTGTCCACGAGCGCGCCGTCCTTATTGAAACTGACCACCCGAACCACGATGAACGAACCGTTCTGAGCCGCGGCCCCGCCCGCGGACTCTTCCTGCGCCAGGAGCTCGGCCATTCCCATTTCTTCAGCGGGAGCGCCCGAGGAGTCGGCGCCGTTGCCTGAAGCGTGAGTTAATTTTTCGTCTAACGTTTCCGTCATAAATTTTAGCGTGCCGCTATTATAACATTTTGATTTTTGAATCTGCAACCGAGCGCATCACGCGGTCGGAGAATATCTGGTACTGCGCTTTTTCATCCACAACCGATTTGGGGTAAATGGGGTCTAAATATTCCACGCGGATCTTACTGAAGCTCCACATCTTGTTCGTGTTCCAAACGCAGACGGGAACCACGGGCACTTTCGCCTTATAGGCCAGCATGCCAACTCCCGATTTCGCTTTTCCCACTAGGCCTGAACGGTTGCGCCGCCCTTCGGGGAACACCAAAACGATCTGCCCGTTTTCCAACAGGTGCTGAGCGCGTTTAAAAGCGCCGATGTCGTGCTCAAACCGTTTCACGGGAAACGCGTTCACGTTGCGGATGATCCACCCCAGTACCGGATATTTGAAAAGCTCTTCCTTCGCGAAATAATAAATGGCGCGGTCTAGAAAACAGCCAACCAGAGGCGGATCCGCAAACGACTGGTGGTTTGACGCGAGCAACAAGCCGCCCGTCTTTGGAATTTTTTCCATCCCAATAATTTCAGCGCGCCAAAATAATTTGAAGTAGGCTCCGATGAGAGTTTTCACCACGACATAAAACACCTTCTGCCAGGGTTGGGGCGGCTCGTAGGCTTTGCGCTTCATTTTTTTCCTTGCATGGCTTCGTTGATCCTCACGAAGTTTAGAATTTTTTTCGCAACCTGTTCCAGCGTCATACTCGTCGAGTCAATAACGATCGCGTCGGGAGCGGCCATAAGCGGAGAGATGCCGCGGTTTTTGTCTTTGTAGTCCCGCTGCGCCAGCGCATGGGCGATGCGCTCCAAACTCACCCGTTTGCCTTTGGCTTTCAGCTCATGGTACCGTCGAAGCGCGCGCTCGTGCGGCGAGGCGTCCAGGTAAAATTTCACCTGCGCCTTCGGGAACACCGCGGTGCCGATGTCCCGGCCTTCCATCACGACGCCGCCGGTCCGGCCCATGAGGTGCTGCTTATTGCGCAAAATTTCACGCACGCCTTGGACCTTCGCGATTTCGTTGGTGTGGCGGCTCACTCTTTCGCTGCGAATCTTTCCGCTGACCTCTTCTCTGTCCACAAACACTCGCATCAAACCCTTTTTGTCCTGCTTCAGCGCAATTTTAGATCGCTTAGCGAGATCTACGAGCGCCGCCTCATCATGTAGATGAGTTTGTGTTTCAAGCGCCTTCCATGTCAGAGCGCGGTACATGGCGCCGGTGTCGATATAGAGATAGCTCATCTCGCGCGCCACGATTTTAGCAATGGTCGATTTGCCCGCGCCGGCGGGGCCATCGATAGCCACGATCAGCTTTTTAATTTTTGCCATGAATCGTTACGGGGTTTGGAATGAATGTTTTTTCAAAAGCGCTCGCCCAGCGGGC
>JANLTE010000248.1:0-5750 GCA_031362785.1 Elusimicrobiota bacterium | reverse complement strand
GCGAAAAAATCGGGTCCCGAAACGCTAAAATCCATTTCATTAAACGCGCTCGGTCTGGCGGAACCCAAAATGCAAAGCGTGCATAAAGAGCTTGAAAGCGCCAACGTCATTTTTTCCCAGAAATGGCTCAAGGAAATTGTTGAGAACTTAGGCGGCGCAGAGCCAAGCCTTCAGAGTTATGTCCTCAGTCAGTCTTCCTCGACCGCCGGCTTAGAAGTGAGTCCGGTCACTTCGGATTGGAAGAAGGCTCTCGATGCGCTGAGCGGGATTAAAAATGAGGAGCAGGACATCTTGAACCTCCTCAAAGACTCTTCCGCCCTTAACGACCAGAAATTTTCTCAGCAAGAATTGGCTGACTTAAAGTCCATGGCCGATGAGCAGAAAAAAATCTCCGATGAAACGAAGAAACTTAAAACCGATCTTGCCCAAATGTCTGCTCGGAGCGCTCAGATCAAGCCCGAGATCATGGAGTCGCTCAAGAACGCCGGAGCCGAAATGCAGTCGTCTGAAGGAGCGCTCAAGAACGCGAGCACTCCGGAAGCAGCCGGATCTCAAGAGCGCGCTCTTTCTCACTTAAGGAAAGGCCGGGATGGATTGCAAAGCGCGCAAGGAGAACTTTCTAAAATGAAACAATTCGGCGGCGGAAAGCCCAATTTAATTCAACCCCGCAACCAGTCCGGCGGCCAGACGGGTTCAAAGTCAGGCCCCGTCAAAATTCCTGGCGCCGGGGACTACCTGCCTCCCAAGGAGTTTCGCGAAGAAATCCTGGAGTCCCTCAAGGAAAAATATCCGCAAGCCGAGGAAGAAATGATCAAGCAGTACTATAAGAAAATCACACAGTAACGTGAAAATAATTTTTTGCAGGGTTTTTTTAATGAGTTTCTCAATTATTTATTTCGTCCGCGCGCATTCGCTGGCCGATTCGTTGCGTGTCCTGGAGTCCGGCGATTTTTCTTATTTAAAAGAATTGGAAGCGGGGGCTGAACGGGAGAAAAACCCCGCATCGCGTTCTTATTTTCAGGCGCTCGAAAAATTTTATAAGGGTCAGTTAGACGAGGCAGATCAACTGCTCTCAGGATCCGGCACTTTGGACGAAGCGGGGTGGCTTAAAAGGTATTTGCGCGAAGTCATGCCTTTGCGCGAACCTATGAAAATTTACGAGTCCGAACATTTTACTTTGCGGCTGCCTGAGCGGGATAGTTTTTTAACGACCTACGCGTTCGAAGCGCTTGAAAAAGCCTACCTGGAGCTTGGTCGTGACTTTGATCTTTACCCCAAAGAAAAGGTCCCCGTGGAAATTTATCCGACTCGCGAAATGTTTTCGAAAAGTTCAACGCTCTCAGTGGAAATCTTAGACCGGAGCGGCGCGATCGGGATTTGCAAATTCCGGAGGCTCATGATTTTGAGCCCCGAACAGCTCGCCTACGGCTATCGTTGGCTCGATACCCTTTCCCACGAATACGTTCATTACCTCATCAATGTAAAAAGCCGCGCGCAGTGTCCGCTCTGGCTGCACGAAGGAATCGCAAAATATCTGGAGACCCGTTGGCGGAGAGCGGATCCCGAGTATTTGACTCCGGGCAACCGCACGGAACTTGTTCGAGCTTTGAAAGACAATAAGCTCATTCCTTTTGCTCGCATGGAGCCTTCAATGGTCTATTTGGATAATCAGGAGCAAGTTCGCCAGGCTTTTTCTCAGGTGAGCCACGCCGCGGGGTCGATCGAAAAAATGAAAAACCGCGGGGCGATCATGGAGATATTGCAGGAACTGGCAAAAGGAAAATCGAGGCCGGAGGCGTTTTTTACCGCGCTTTCCATGAACGATAAAGATTTCGAAGCGAAATGGAAGGAAATCCTAGAGAAGGAAAATTTCGAAGAGTCTCCGGGCGCCTCACCCGATGTCATAAAACTTTCGGGCCAAAGCAGCGAGATCGACGAACTGGTTTCCACCGATGCTCGCGCGCACGTCCGTTTGGGCGACCGCATGAAACAGATTGGGGAACCCCAAGCCGCGCTCATCCAATATGAAAAAGCCTTGAAAATTGAGCCGAACAATCCCGTGGCGCTGGTGAAGTCGGCGCAGAGCTACGGTGCGCTCGGAAAGTTAGAAGCGTCCGTTTCGAATCTTAAACGGTGCGTTCGGGAAAACCCGAATTATCCGACCGGTTTTGTGGCGCTCGGCAGGGAAATGATCCGACAAGAGAAATGGGAGGAGGCGAAAAAATATTTTAACGAAGCCAACGCGCTCAATCCCTTTAATCCTGAGGTACATGAAAAGCTTTCAGTTATTTATAAGGGGTTGGAAGACGATAGCGCCTCTCAAAGTGAATCGTCAATAGCGGCGCTGCTGACTCTCCGATAGTGTCCGGTCTGTCCTCGAAGCGCGTCCGGATATTTTATATGATGTGACGGAAATAATTAAAAGGGAGATAAACGAGTGTCCTCTTACGTTCAACAAGAAATTAAATGTCCCTGCGGTGAGGTTTTCGAAGCGGAAGTCTGCCAATCGGTATCCGTGAGCCGTGAACCCGATTTGAAAGACCGGGTTCTGGGCGGGCAATTCAACGTCGTCCAATGTCCCCGCTGCCAGCAGATGATCTATGCCGAACACTTCGTGCTGTTTCACGATTCGAGCCAGGAACTGATGGCTTTCGTTTACCCTCCCAGTATGGAGTCCGAGACGGAAAAGATCCGCGTGGTCATGGGCAACGCCTTTAAGCGTTTACAAGACGAGTCCCCGCCCGAACAGCAAATGCGCTATCAACCTTTTTTGCTGTTCGGTTTGGACGCGCTCTGCGACCTCCTGAACATCGAGGAAGAAATTTTAGACGAAATGAAAATCGTTCAAGCGCTTTGCGACTCGATGAAGCTGGCTTACCGGAGACTCCATTTTGACGCCGCCCGAAAAAATAACGTGCCGGCGATTCTGCCCTTGAACGCTCCCGCCGAAAAAAATGCCAAAGTTTCTATTGACGCGTCCCGGGCGCTTGAAGGCGTCCGGAAAATTTTGGAGTCCAACCCTTATCACGCCCACTACAAACGCTTCCTTCAAAAACTGGAAGTCGGCTGGTTTCTAAAAGATTCGGATTTCGTCTGAATTTAATGAACCTAGCCCTGCCGCTTGAGTTTCAACTGCCGTCCGAATACTACCAACGAATTCAGGAAGTAAGCGCCCTGGCCGAATCCATGAATCTGACGCCTTATCTTGTGGGAGGCGCGGTCCGCGACCTCATCCTTAGAGCGCCGTTTCGGAATGATTGCGACATGACTTTTACCGGCGGATCCATTTCAAGACTTGCCGAAACGCTCGCCAAAAAATGGAATTTCAAACATTTAAACTACGCTCAATTTGAAACGCACACGCTTTTATCTTCTGAAGATTTCCACCTTGATTTAATTACCGCGCGAAGCGAAACGTACTCGAAGCCGGGGGCTCTGCCAAAAATAGCGAGGGGAGATTTGAACTCGGACCTCGAGCGGCGGGATTTCACCGTGAACGCCATGGCGCTTGACCTGACGCGAAAAAACTGGGGAAAACTCATTGATCCGTTGGGCGGACTCCAAGACCTCAAACAAAAAACAATCCGGGTCCTGCATCGCAAAAGCTTCGTAGACGACCCCACCCGCATTTTTCGCGCCGCGCGCTACGCCGGGCGTTTTGGATTTAAGCTGGAGCTCCAAACCGAAAAGTTCGTTCGCTCCGCTATCGGGAAAAAAATGATTCAGCAGTTGTCCGGCGATCGGATCCGAACTGAAATCGAAAAAATTCTGATCGAAGAAAATCCCTCGAAAGCCGTGTCGTTTCTTAGCAAGTGGAACGCGCTTCGCGCAATCCACCCTCAAATCGGTTGGAGTTCCACGATTGCGAAGACGATGAACTCAACCCGTACCTCCAAAATACAAAATATTTCCGCGATCGCCGTCCGGATGGCTCTGTGGCTCGCGCAAAACTCGGGGTTTACGGCAGAGTCGGTTCTGGAGCGTTTAAATTTCACGAAAGACGTTCGTGATAGAATCGCGCAGCCGCTCCTGCTCCACATTGCTTTCCAAAATTCGTACCCTATGGAATCCATTCCCGTTTCATCGCTCTATCCTGAAACTTCCAGGGTCTTCGAGGCCCTCATCAGCGTAAACAAATCTTCAAAAGGGTCGCGCGGATGGAAAAGCTTCCAAAAATGGATGAGCGTTAAGCCTGAATTGAGCGGCCGGGACCTCCAGAAAATGGGTTTTAAACCTGGCCCTGTATATAAAGAGATATTAATGAAGCTCCGGCTCAAAAAATACCGAGGCGCTCTTTCAAGCAAAGAGGACGAAATGCGCTTTGTGATTGACAACTACCGACGGAATTGATAGCATTTCCACGGAAATGGATTTATTGCTTTTCCTTCCCGTTTTAGTATTTTCCGTCATGTGCCATGAGGTCGCTCACGGCTTTGTCGCGCTTCGTTTTGGCGATGAAACCGCGCAGCGCCAAGGACGTCTCACTTTAAACCCCATCCCTCACATCGACCCAATCGGGTCCATTATATTTCCCGCGGTCTGCGTGCTCCTTCATTTTCCCATTTTCGGCTGGGCGAAACCTGTTCCGGTCAATCCGAACCGTTTCAGCACCTACCGCGCGGGGGTTATCTGCGTGTCCTTGGCCGGTCCGCTCACGAACATACTGCTGGCCGCCGTCTTCACCGCGTTCTTGTATCTGTCGGTCGTGACCGGATTTATTTCCGCCTCGCTCCTGCAGCGGTTCGTCTCTCAGGCAGTCCTTTTAAACCTGGTGCTGGCGGTTTTCAATTTAATTCCCATTCCTCCCATGGACGGAAGTAAAATCCTTTCGGCGCTCCTTCCCTTTGAGCTGTCGCGCAAGTTCGATTCCATCGAACCCTACGGGTTTTTCATCATGATGGCGCTCATTGGCACCGGAATTTTGGGCCGCGTCCTTTACCCGGCGGTCGAGTTTCTTTATCAAATCATCATGAGAGTCGTTTTAATTCACTGATGGGTAAGCGGATTCTTTCGGGGATGCGCCCATCGGGAAAACTACACCTGGGCAACTTCATGGGCGCGCTTTCCAATTGGGTTAAAATGCAAAATGAGTCCGGCAACGAATGTTATTACATGGTGGCCGATTGGCACGCGCTGACCACTGACTACGCGGACACCGCTCAAATTGAGTCGAACGTCGAAGAGATGGTGATCGATTGGCTCGCGGCGGGTTTGGATCCCAAGAAATCGGTTATTTTCCGTCAATCCTGGGTTAAAGAGCACTCGGAGCTCGCGCTGATTTTATCAATGATCACTCCCATTTCCTGGCTCGAAAGAAATCCGACCTTCAAGCAGCAGATGGTCGAATTGCGGGATAAAGATATTTCAACGCACGGTTTCTTGGGCTACCCTATTTTACAGGCGGCGGACATTTTGCTTTACGGCGCCACGCATGTTCCGGTGGGCGAAGACCAGTTGCCGCACTTGGAGCTCACTCGCGAAATCGCGCGGCGCTTTAACTTCATTTACAAGGGACAAACTTTAACCGAACCCCAAGCGATCCTGTCTCACTATCCTAAAGTTCAGGGCACGGATGGCCGCAAAATGTCAAAATCGTACGGTAACTGCATCTATCTGGCTGACAAAGAAACCGAAATTCAGAAAAAGATTCAATCGATGTACACCGATCCCAAAAAAATTCGCGTCAATGATCCGGGTCATCCCGAACCCTCTCCCGAAAACGAACCCGGTTGCGTGGTCTATTCCATGCA
>JANLTE010000313.1:0-2418 GCA_031362785.1 Elusimicrobiota bacterium | reverse complement strand
CGATGTTTAAGCTTAAGCCCAAATCGATGTTTTCACTGCTGACCGCGATGAGTTTTTTGCTTATGCCGGCCATAATTTTTTCGAGCCAAATATACAATCCTCGTACCATAAAATTTTGGCGCGGGTTAAATCCAAATCCGTGGATCGAATGGATGATAATCGGCGTTTTCGCAAAATAAGCGGCCGCCCTTCCCAAGATTCCCGCCTTGGATGAATGCGTGTGCACGATATCCGGTTTGTCTTTCTTAAAAATCGCGATCAGATCAAACAGGCAAGTTAAATCTCGCAATGGACGGATGGGGCGAACGAGATTTTTTACGAAGTGAATTTTTAGATTCTGGATTTTGCGGGCCTCGTCGTCCAAAAACCCGGCAGATCCACAGATGAGGCTCACTTCAAATTTTGATCGATTCAAATGTCTCACCGTGTAGAGGGTGTTTTGCTGGGCTCCCCCGAGCTCGAGCATGGTCACGATGTGACACACTTTAATTTTCTCCACTCTTTTTATTCCTTCAACGCTGTTTCAAGGGTGTTATAGTCTAGTGAGAACGCATACTATACTAAATTTCATCGACGGTGGAAAAAAATCTGGCCAAAATGTAGAATGTGGCACACATGATCCTATTTATATCTAGCAGAGAATCTGACTATCTGCAAGACCTAACTTACGCCGGGTTGGCTGAGCTTTTGGGTAAGGACCGCGTGGTTGATTTTCCATCCCATTGGCAGTATCACCGTTCACGAAAATACGTCTTTAGCCCCCCTGCGATTTATCCCCGAAACTTAGGATATATTCCCGATGTACAAAGAAAGGTGGATAGCTCCCTCGGATTCGT
The DNA here is from genome assembly GCA_031362785.1 of Elusimicrobiota bacterium. GTDB lineage: Bacteria > Elusimicrobiota > Elusimicrobia > 2-02-FULL-39-32 > 2-02-FULL-39-32 > JANLTE01. Next base: position 1,582 of record JANLTE010000313.1, on the reverse strand, counting down.
TCGACGGCTGCTAGCAGGGAATGAGTTTCGATTGGTGATTTTAGCATCCGTTAAGCCGGATGCTCTGGAATCGATTAAGTCTGTCATGGATCTTATCAGCGTGCCATGGGCGTTTATTGATGGAGGTGACTGGCCGGAAGTGGGCGGCGATTTCAAGAGGATCGGGGGGCAAGACGCGTTACAAAAATTTCAAACTCTTTGCGCGCAGAGACCCCCTGCACTGATTTTCAAAAGAGAGCTGCCGGTTGGGAAAAACATTCCCACCGTTTTTCCCCTTCCATTTTCGGCCTGCGCAGCGCAAATTCCAATTATGGACCCTGCGTCTGGGAAAAAAAATCAGGTCGCGTTTTGGGCCGTTGAATCTTCTGCAACCCGAAGAAAAGTTTTTGAGATATTAAAAAGGCGCTACGATTGCGACCAAAACGGGTCGATATCCGGTCAGAATTTTAAAAAATATTCGCGCCGGGGAGGCTCATATTTCAACTCATTGAACCAGACCAGAATTTCTCTCAGCTTTCAAGGCGAGGGGTTCGATACATTGCGGTTTTGGGAAATCCCCCTGTGCGGATCGCTACTTTTATCAGAAGAGCCCACCATACAAATTCCCCACCCGTTTACCCATGGAGTGAACGCGGTGTTTTGTAAAAATGATCTCTCGGATTTAATTTCGCTTATTGACCATTATTTGACGCATGAGCGTGAAGCGTTGCAGATTACACGGGAAGGTCAGACTCATCTCTTGAAGTATCACACGCAGAAGAGCCGCGCGGAGTATGTTTTAGAAATTATTAATTCAAAGTTAGGAGTAAGATTCGTTTAGTTTAAGGATAGGATTTTTTCCGCTGTTTTCTTTCCGTCCAATATCGCTTCTTCCATAAACGAATATTTCCACTCGCCATAGCGTCCGATCGAATCGATTTGGTTGGCGTGCAGAAAATCGAAAATTGTTTTCATTATTTTTTTGCGTTCCTTCGTGTAGATCACATAAGCGTGTTTGATTGGAATGAGATTCGTGGTGAGGATTAAGTCAGATGCGCGAAGGATGCCGCAGGCTTCAAGGTCTTTCCGAATGCGCGATAAGAGGGCTGGGATCGACAGCTTTAGCTTTTGGTCGCTCGGATGAGCCACTTCAATGTACATCGAGGAACAATTTTTAGGGACGATGTGCGGGGTGAAATTCATGGGAAACCCCACGCGGTAGAAAATAAATTTCTTTTCAGGAAAGTAAATCCAGCTTTTGTTTGAAATGCGGGGGCGGCTGACGCCCAGGTTTACGCAAAAAACGGAAGTTGATTTTAATTGGGGAATGACGTCTAAAATATCAATGGGTAAATTTTTCATCCTTTTTAAAAACTCTACGAGCGGGACTGTCGAAACGAGGCGATCGTACGGCTTCCACTCCCCGCTTGACAGCAAAACTTTTTTCTCTTTCCAATTCACCATTTCAAAGGCGGTGTTTAGTCGAACCGGCAAATTCTTGCCAAGGGCCTCGGCTAGAACCTGAATCCCCCCGCGCCTGGGGTAGAGGAAAGTAGCGTTATATCCAAACGATTTAGTTTTACTTTTGCGGGAGCCGTTGACC
>JANLTE010000178.1:0-18155 GCA_031362785.1 Elusimicrobiota bacterium | reverse complement strand
CCGGCACCGCGCCCGATGAATATGCCTGGGAGAAATCTAAAGGAGGCGGGTTTAAAACGTTCGGGAAGGGAATCAAAAAAGGTTTTTCAGGTTTAAAAAACCTGGGCGCAGTTGTTGCGGGAGAGTCAACCTCTTCTTCCAATCCGGAAATGGAAAACATTGACCGCGCAACTTTTTCGGAAGCCATCAAGCAATATCAGGTGATGGCTCAGAAGCATAGGAAGAGCGGCTTGGCCGACACCGCTCTTTTTCGCCTGGCTGAAAGCCACTACAATATGGGCGATTATCCAAAAACTCTCGAATATTTCAAATCGTTGCAGAAGGAATATCCTCAAAGTTACACGGTTCCTGAAGCTATTTTGGGAGTGGCGCAGCTTTACCTGGCGAGCGGAGAGCACGGCCTGGCCGAAACCGAAATCAAAAAGTTGATTTCCTCGTATCCATCCTATGAAACCGAACCCCGAACTCAATTGGTCTCAGGGGTCATTCTTCATCAAGCCGGAAAATACGATGAGTGCCTGAAAAATCTCGAAAATTTGAATGACCCTGAAGCGCTTTTCTATTGCGGACAATCGCTCATCAAACTGGGAAAGCCGGTTTCCGCTACCGCTAAATTCAAGAAGATAGCCGATGACTTTAAGGACAGCACTTACGCTGAAACAGCGGCTTATTATGTTGGCGAGACTTTCTTCCTTTCGAAAAATTATTTAGGAGCGGTGCAGGAGTTCAGGAAGTTTTTAGTGAACTACCCGCAAAGCGCTCTTAAGGAAGGGGTGCTCTACAAAATCGCATCCAGCCATTTCTTAAGGAAGGACTACCCGGCAGCCCGCGAAAGCTTGAACCTGCTCTTGAACTCATACCCTTCCGGAGAATTTGCTCCTCGCGCGAGATATTTCATCGCGGAATCATATCGCTTCGCAAAACAATTAAAGGAAGCTAGTTTTTCGTACGGGCAGATGATATCTGAAATGCCCAATTCGCCCGTGACCGCGAACGCGCGATACAAACTGGCCTGGATTACCTATCAGCAGGTAAATTACTCAGGCGCTTCCGATTTATTCCAAAAGTTTATAGATTGGCACCCATCGCACCCATGGGTTCCGCACGCTTACCTCTTAATGGGAAACTGCTCAGTCAAATTGGGCCGGTATGAAGAATCGGTTCATTACTATCAACAAGCGTTTGATCGCGCACCCAAAACTGAAGTGGCTGAAGCCGCGTTGGCCCTTTTAAATAGGAGTTACTATACTCAAGGCAGCTACGGACAGCTGACTTCGGGCTTTACCTACATTTTAAAATCTCTCTTGCCGACCGAGTCCAAGTGGCGGGCCGTCAGCCAACTTTATTTAGCCGACGCCTACTACCGGCAAAAATTATTTAAGGAAGCGATCTCAATTTTTCAAAGCATTGTTTCACTTTATCCGCACCATCCCGCCGCCGTGCAAGCTCACGACGGGTTGTTCTGGTGCTATTTCCAGATGGGGGACTATGACAAAGCCCAGTCAGAACGAGAAAAAATGAACACGGTGAAACTCCCCGAAGGCGTTTTGGCTCCGGCCACAACAACCGGTAATTTTGAACTTGCGAACGCCCTCTTCAATCAAAAAAAATACATGGAAGCTTTAGAGAATTATGAAAAGTTCCTTAAAGATTCTCCCAACTCGTCGGATGTTCCGGAAGCGGTGTACCGGATGGGGCTTTGTTATTACCGTCAAGAATATTACTCGCAGGCGATCTCCACATGGGAGGGATTAGACGCGCGGTTCCCAGACCACGAGCGCACGGAAGAAGCGGCTTTTCAGATTGGCGACACCTATTTTCGAGCGCAAAAATACGACAAGGCAGTTGAGACTTACAAAAAGATCCTGGCGCGCTATCCAAACAATTCCAACATCATGGAAGCCAATTTAAAAATTGGACAAGCTTATTATAACAGCGGCAACGATGACTCTGCTCTGACGGAGCTTGAGGCGTTCCTTAAAAAATATCCGGACGAACCGAAATCATTGGAAACCTTAGATCTCGTGGAGTCATCGCTGGACCGGCACGAAGCGTCGCGCGGTGAAGCGCAGCGGAAAAGGGGCATCGCGCTTTTATCGGGCATTGTGGAAGCTTTCCCGAGATCTAAACTTGCCTCCGAAGCGCAATATCGCGTTGCCCGAAGATATTTTAACTGGAAGGACTATCAAAATGCCGCAGCCGAATTTGAAAAACTGAATTTGAACTATGCCGATTCGCCCCACATCGCTGAGAGTCAATTTTACTCAGGGGAATGCCTATACCTTTTGAAAAGCTATTCGGACTCCATTCAGGCATTTCAAAGGTTTTTGAAAAATTTCCCCATGTCAGAGTTCACGCCGGCGGCCCTGTTTCACATGGGAACCGCGCAATATAACTCACAAAACTATAACGACGCGATCGGCGCTTACCAGATGCTTATTTTGCAGTATCCGTCCAGCGAATACTCGAGCGCGGCGCTCTTTAACACTGCGCTTTGCCAGAAAAAACTATTAAAACTGGTTGAATCCGCGGATTCTTACATGAAACTCGCGCTCAATTACCCGAACGATCAAAATGCGACTTTCGCGCTGCTTGAAAATGCGAAAATTAAACAGGAGTTAAAGCAGCACGGTGAAGCGATTCTCACTCTGAAAGATTTGGACGCCAAGGTTAAATCGGGCGACGAACTAAAGCAGGAAATTAATTTTCTAATCGCCGACAATTATTTCGAAAACAACGATCCCGAAGAAGCAAAGAAGCACCTGAACATCGTCCTTTCGCTTGAACCTCGCAACTCATCGTGGAAGCTGGAAGCGCTTAGAAAAATGGGCGAGCTTTATGAGAAACAGGAAAAATGGGCCGGTGCGGTGCAGGCGTATGAAGACGGCGCGCGCATCGCCGGAAATGGCCAAATCGCGGCCAGTTTCCGAGAGAGAGCAAAATATTTGCACGAAACCTATTTGAAAGGGAACTCTTCGACGCAGCAAACGGCTCCGCCGGCACAAAAAGCCAAGCCGCAAAAAACCACAGGAGGAGGACGATAAGTGGGTGAAATAAATTTCATTGATGTATTTTTCGCGAGCTTCACGCTCTGGATTTTACTGGGCTGTTCCTTGCTGGCAGTTACGGTCGGATTCGAGCGCTGGAATTATTTTAGGAAGATAAAATTTGACCCGCGTAAATTTCTGGAACTGCTCGGGAAAATACAGCAGTTTGTGCAGGCTGGCAAAGCGGAGGAGGCGGTGAACCTAACGCAGGGTCTAACGGGGCCCATACCGGACTTAACACGAACGGCAATTATTAACCGTTCCCGCAGCAAAGTGGAACTGGACGAACTTTTAACCGCGGCGCGCATGGAACAGCGCCTGATTTTGGAACGGTATTTGGGGATTTTAGGGACGTTGGGAAACACCGCGCCTTTCATCGGGCTCTTTGGAACCGTCGTGGGAATCATCAAGGCGTTTCACGATTTGGCGGTTTCCGGAAGCGGAGGTCCGGCGGTCGTTGCCGCCGGCATTTCCGAAGCGCTCGTGGCCACCGCCGCGGGACTTCTGGTGGCCATCCCCAGTGTCGTGATCTACAACTACTTCATGAAAAAAGTGAAGGAGATCGCCACCAACATGGAAGTCTCTTCCATCCGGCTTCTGGTGGTGCTGCACGGTGGAAAATAACAAAGACGATTTTTACCAGCAGGAACAGGAATCCAAGCTCGCTCGAAGCCAGCATTCCAGTGAACGCTCGCACTCCACAGAAAATTTAGACGATGACGACCCCATCACTGAAATCAACGTAACTCCGTTGGTGGACGTCGCGCTTTGCCTGGTGATCATTTTCATGGTTGTTTCCCCCTTTATGATCCAGGCGGGACTCACCGTCACTGAATCGCGCGCCGGCGCGGCCACGGGGAAAAAATCACTCGAAGATAATTTGCAGATTACGCTCAATGAGCAAGATCAAATTGAGGTGAACGGGCAGGCAGTCGCTTTAAGCGATTTGAAGTCGATTTTAAAAGAAAAACTTCCAAAAACAAAAGATGGGCTCGTTACGGTGCAGGCGGAAAAGCTAAACCGCGTAGGGCAAGTCGTGGAACTCATGGATATCGCAAAGCAATCCGGCGCGAAACAGGTGGCGCTCTTAAACAAAACTGAAAGCAAAAAGCCGGAAACCGCTCCTCAGGAGAAAAAATAAACATGAGCATGTCGGCGGGCGCAAAAGATGACATCGTAACGGGAATAAACGTTACCCCGCTCGTAGATGTCGGGCTGGTTCTCGTCATTATTTTCATGGTAACCGCGCCGCTTTTCGAGCAGCCCGTTTTGCAGGTGAACCTTCCTAAGACAACCACAAAAGAGGGTGAGGAAGAGGAAAATATTTCGATTACCATAACTCCCGACGGAAAAATGGCCGTCAATCAGGATGAGGCCACGCAGGAGACCCTGGAACGAATACTCAAGAAAAAATTGGCCGCGTCTGAAAATAAGCGCGTGATCCTGCGCGCCGACGCGCAATCTTCCCACGGGGATCTGCTCTACGCGATGAAAATCGCCAAAGACTTGGGCGCAAAATCGATGTCAATCGCAACCGAGCCCAAAGAGCGTAATCTTCCCAGAAAAATTTAATGACTGAAAATATCAAAAATATTTACGCCCAGTGGCAGCTTTACTGGGGCAGTCCGCGAGGACTGTTCACGGGGTCCGAGGGCTGGAAACTTGAAACCGCGTTGGTGGTCGCGATCATTTTTCACGCGATACCATTAACCTATGTCTGGCAAAAGCAAGCCGCTAAAAAAATCACGGGAATGATTACGCTGCAAAACGTAGAGCTGATGGAACCGGAAGAAGAACTGCCCCCCGCACCGCCGCCCGTCGCGGTCCAAAAACCAAAAAGCGCGTTCGATTTTTTAAAGATGGCGCTGCCGACGTTTCGCAAGCCCGAAGCTCCCCGAGACATCGCCATCGCCCCAAAAATCCAGGAACCAAAAATTGCGGAGCCGGAAAGATTGATCGACAGAAAAATGGCGGCAGCGCCTCCCGCGCCCGACATCAAACTCGATTTAAATAAAAGCGCCGCTGCTCCAAAAATTCTAGACATCGCGAAAATAAACGCGCAAAAAGCGGCGGAACCCAAAACGATGGATCCCTCCATTAAATTGGAGGAAGTGGGACGAAGGGCCGTAACGCCACCGCCAATGACTCCCGCAATTTCCTTAAATAGATCCGCGGCCGATAAAATGGTCGACGTTTCTCAGGCGCCAAAGATAACGAATATTGCGTCATCGCGGCAATCCGGCGAACGATTAGTCGATCGCGCGGCGCCCACGACCTATAAAGCGCCTGCGCTGCCTCTTGGATACCAACCCAGAGGAGGTTCCTCCGTATCGCTCGATCAACCTCGGGACGTGGTGCGCAGGGCTCCGAAACCGGACATGCTGCAAGCGGTTCCTAAGGAAACAGTAAAAGCGACATCTGCTAAAATTGAAATATCGAAGGAAAAAGTGAAGATTACGGGACCGCTTTCGTCGCGCAAGGTTGTGGCGTCTTTTGTGCCGGAGTACCCCGACTGGGCCAAGGCGCGCAACATCGAAGCGGACGTCGCGATCCGTTTTAACGTTTCCGCGGGCGGCGACGTGCGCGACGACGCGCTGGTTGAAATGACTTCAGGATATCCCGATTTGGACAAGGCCGCGCTGGCCGCTCTCAAACGCTGGAAATTCACTCCCCTGGCCGGAAACAATCAAGACCAGTGGGGCGTGATAACCTTTAGATACAGGCTGGATTAATATGAAAATAAAATTCCTTTACGCGCTCTCTATTATTTTAACCGTTACCTCTCTGGTTGACGCGGAAGTCGCGCCGCAAAAGCAGATGCTCCCGGGGGTCCCGCAAAAATCATCTTCCGGAGGAGCGCAAGGATCTTTGCCGGAAGTGGTGATCAAAGGCGGGGAACGCAGCGGCGTTAAAAGCGAGCGAAAACTCCTCGAAGTTGAAGTGAACCCGGACGACGCGATACAGCCGACGCTGGACGTGGAAGATGATTTGCTCGCGCGCCAGCCCGAAGCGATGTCGTCAAACCCAAAATCCGGCACCGCCCAATTTTTGGCAAACCCGCGATTGATCGTGCCCGCGCGGTTTCAAATCGCGAAGGACCCCGTGAAAGTATTTTATCCCTTGCGGCAGATCATGGCGGTATCGCCTTCGCTCTCGCAGGAAATAGGGACCGGCTGGGAAATGGTTGTGACCGACACGGAAGGCCGATCGTTCAGAAAATTTTCCGGACGAGGGTTGCCGCCCGCCAACATTTCATGGAACGGGCGCAGCGACCGCGCGGAAATCGTGGGAGTGGGGAAAAATTATTCGCCCGTCATAACTTATCAGGACATTCGCGGACAAAACCGCAACTTCGTGGGTGAACCTTTTTCGTTTAACGGCGTGATGCACCAGGAATCGAAAGGCCTAATCATTAGCCTTTCGCCCGACGCCGTATTTGACGGCAAGAAATCCCCCGGATCGGACAGCGAAAGCATCGGGAACGGCGGAAAAGCGCTGCTCGAAGAAGCCACCGATTGGATTAAGCGGAACTACTACACTTTTCCTTTGAGAATTGAAAGCTACGGGAAGAACGATACGGTAGCCACCGCGCGAGGCGCAACGGTGTCAAAAACGCTGGGAGAGATGCTCCTGTTGCATCGCGGCGAAATTCCAGCGTCTGGAAGCATCACCGACCCCGGCAACGAGCGCATCGATATCGTCGTGGCGAACCGCTAGTTCACTAGTTTAGGAAGTTTAGAGGAAGATCGCTGACTGAGGTAATACTGCACGCTGATTCCCACCAGGCTGTTCGTGAGCCAATAGAGAACAAGCCCGCTTGGAAAATTTAAAAACATAAAAGTAAATACCACCGGCATGAACATCATCATTTTTGCCTGAGTCGGGTCGCCCACGGGCCCCGTTAATTTTTGCTGCAGAAACATCCCGCCGCCCATCACCAAAGGAAGCACATAAAAAGGGTCTTTAATTGATAAATCATGGATCCAGCCGATCCACGGAGCCCCATGTAACTCGTAGGAGTTTCGGAGCATGGTGAAGAACGCCCAGAAGATCGGAACCTGAAGCACCATTGGAATACATCCGCCAAATGGATTTGTGCCGGATTACTTATAAAGTTTCATCATTTCTAGAATTAAACGCATGGCGTCACAATTATAACGCTTCTGCAACTCTTGAATTTTTGGCTGAATATTTTTCATAGCTAAAGTCGATTGATAACTTTTGATCGTTAGTGGGAGAACAATGACCTGCAGCGCGATGGTTAGCAGTATGATGGCCCAACCGAAATTGCCCGTCGCGCGCCGCAAGGAATAGAGCGCCTTCAGCGCCCACTTCCCTAAAAATCCAAAGAACCCGAAGTCCACTGAATGCTCAAGTCCGAACCCCATTTTTTTGAGCTGCGTATAGCCTTTAGGTCCGCCGTAAATATCCACTTCCCACAGGTTCGGCTTACCTGCTTCAAGTTCGCCGGGAGTTGAGGCCAAAGTGACAACCCCTGGATTTTCCTTTGATTTTTCAACGATGACCTGTCCAAAGTGACCTTGTTTTGGCAGCATGGCTAGTAAATAATAGCGGTTATCGATTGCAGCCCATGAATAGGAATACGGATAAGCACCTTCCTTAAACTTCTCTACTTCCTTGGTGGCTGAGGGATAAGCCAATACGCGGGTTACACCCTCATTTTCCTTTTGCTCGCTTTGAACCGTCCCAAGCCCCGGACCCCAGGCCAGGCGAATACTATCCAAAGGAACGGTCTTTTTTGCTGTATTTCTGAGCGTCAGACTAAGTTTTATTAAAGGAGCAGAACCGCCATTCTCCGCCCCGCCCGGCGCCGACAGAACTGAGAATTTCTTCTCAAGCTCAAGCCCGGAAGGCAAGGTCGCAAGCCAAATGGATTCAGTTTTGCTGACGCCCAGCACCTGCCGGAAACTGATATCCGGGAAAGTGGACAAGCCCCAATCTTCCGCGGAAAGACCTTCGTCCCCATAATGAGCGTGATTCACTAAATCAGGCCAGTCTTTTTCAGGTTTTATCACGCCTGATTGAGTCTTTTCTTTCACCCACCAATGTTTAATGGCGGCGCCGCGCGAATCAATGACAATTTTCTCAAAATCAGTTTCCAGAATTCGTTCGGTGGAGGGCGCTTGAACCGAGGCATTCATCCCATTGGCCTTTTGAGCCACAACCTGCGAAGGAGAGAGGGAATCACCTGCTTTTTGTTCGGCAACGATCGGTGCGCTCTTCGGGGTGGTGGGCATAAAGAACTTGTACCATACGCCTAAAAATACCGTAGAAAGAAGAATTGCTAGAATCAGATTTTTATCCATGATATTCCTTAGGGAACGAGGTCCACTTGGGGCGCGCTCCAGGGCTGGCAGCGCAGCATTCGCTTGAAGCTCAACTGGAGCCCTTTTATAACTCCACGCTTGAGCAGCGCCTCTTCGGCGTAATGGGAGCAGGACGGATAAAACTTACAATCGGTTTGCACCGTAAAAAAAGATCTGAGGTGCGGCATGCCCGAACGGTACAACTGAATGATTGCAATTAGCGCTTTAGCCATGTAAAACTCCATCCTTGATCAAAATTCCAGCCGTCGCGCAAAGCTTCAAAAACTGAGGCCTTAGGTAATTCAAATGCAATTGAGCTGGGTTAGCGAGCGGTTTAATTTTTACGATGAGATCGATCCGTTCGCGCAGGCGAGACTTTTCGTGACGGAAAATTTCGCGGACTATGCGTTTGGCGCGATTGCGCTCCGGCGCCGAACCAAACTCTCGGGGAATTCGAATCGCGATCCTGCGGGACGGAGTATTTTTCCCCGATAACTCTGAGAGCGATTTAGCCTGATCGCACCAGCGCAACACAAAGCAGGAATTAGCGACCCGGGTTCCCAGTTCTAAAACCTTCTCCGCTTCGCGCTTAAGGTGGAGATGTTCCAGACGATTATATCCGAAGTCTTTTACGCTCATAAGCGGAAGATGCTCAAAATTGGAGATCCCAGTCAAGTAACTCACCCTGGAAATGAAAAATTGCATTTGTGGGAATTCTGGGAAAACCCTGTGGACTGGGAAAGATGAGAACAGGGTTACGGAATGAGCTTCTTGCGCCCTTTGCGGCGTCGAGCGCTTAAAACCCGGCGGCCTCCGTAAGTCTTCATGCGGGCTCTGAAACCGTGAACTTTTTTGCGTCTGCGAACATGGGGTTGAAACGTGCGTTTAGGCATAATCGAACCTTCTCTTTAAATTTGGAGCTTAATTTGTATCAAAAAGGGCTAAGGAAGTCAAATGGCGGGTTCGCTAACGAAATAGGTGGCTTTGTGGATCACAGAGCAAAGTTCATCAACAGAAACGGGGCGGGGTTCGCAAGCTTCAATGTAGTTCCGCATCAACGGACTGAGTTCATAAACCACGCGATAGGCCAACTCCTTGTTCCCATTTGAAAACTTTTTGATGGCTTCGTACTCGGTACGGATAATCTCTTCTTTCGTCATAGGATCCCCCGAAAAAATCAAGATCAATTTTGTGGATTGATTCTACCACAGTTCCACATAATAAATCCTTGCTAAAATGTAAACCTTCTGTAACACTTTATTTCGATTTAAAACCGTTTTACAACGGAGATATCGGAATTATATGGGGAATGGCAGCGATGCGATGGGTTTTATGTTTAGAAGCAGTAGACGAGGAAAAGCACGATCACGAGGATCGACAAGATGAGCTTATTGCGCTCAACCCAGGCCATGAAGCCGTTCACTTGAACGGGATATTCCACGGAGACGATGCCATCTTTGTGAATGAGGCGGGTTTCGCGTTCGAAGTCGGGGGCAGACTCCTGGTTGGTCCAAACCCAAAGAGTCATGTCTTCAAGGGCGCCCAGAGAGTTGAGAGAAATCTTCTTTTCGAAGCTGACCACTTTGGGCTCCAGCTTGGTGTCATCGCCGGCTCGCTGCAAGCGGTAAAAGCCGTCAAACGGGGTCTCAAAAATGAGGTCTGTCGCTGTGTGGTCGCTTTGATTTTTCAGGCGAAACTGCCACAGGGTTTTGATGTCGAAGGTTTGACCGTTCGCATGGGCGAGCCGGAGGGCTTGGGGGTTGGGCGCGACTAACAGAGAGTGAGTTCCCTGAATGTTTATTCTTGCTCCATCGCCAAAACTATGAGCGAAATGCACGAAAATCCAAAAGGTGCCAATTAAAAAGAGTGTTAGCTTAGCAGCCCGATAAAGCGGCGATTGGCTGGAATTGATTACTGCGCCTTGACCCATTTTATCCCCCCGATTAGACTGATCCTTCACTCCGAAGTCTAACAGGAATGATGTAAAGTGTCAAGTATAATTGTAAATTATTGTATTTACTGACTGGGAAAGAGGTAGCCCTTCCCGGGGATGGTCTTCAAGGTCTGCGGTTTGATTTTTTTGCGGATTTTGGCAATGTGGATATCAATCACTCGACTGTATTTTTTTTCGCTTTTGTCCCAGATGATCTGGAATATATCTTCCCGAGGCACCGGTTTTGGAGAGTTTTTCATGAGGATATAGAGAATGTCGAACTCGCGCGGGGTCATGTTTTTGATTTCCCTGCCGGCGTTGCTAACGGTATATTTCGAGGGGTCCATTTCGAAGTCGCTGATTTTGAGCGGGGGACGAGCCTCACCCGATGAGACGCCCTTCTGGCGAAGCCTCGCTTTCACCCGGGCTAAAAGTTCCAAAGTATCGAACGGTTTCACAAGATAATCGTCGCCGCCGATTTCCAATCCTTTCACTTTATCGAGGATACCGGCTCGCGCGGTCAGCATGATGACGGGAATATTTTTGGTTTCGGGAGCCGCTTTCAGGGTTTGGCATACCGTAATGCCGTCGATGTCGGGAAGCATTAAGTCCAGAATAATGAGGTCCGGCAGCTCTTTTTTGGCCAGAGCGATACCGTGCTTTCCGTTCAAGGCTTCAACCACCTGGAAGTCTCGGAGGACGAGGACGGTCTTAAGGAGTTCTAAAACGTCTTCGCTGTCGTCTACAATGAGGATCTTCGGCATATCCGTTAGATGGCTAAGGTTAACACTTGATTGATATATTGTCAAGATGGGTAATGAAAAGTAAAGGAAAATAAAAAAATGTAATAATAACCGGTTTCATCAGCCTTTAAGGATATTTCTAATGAAATTTGTATTGATCAACGGCATTTTGATACGATATTCCTATTCTAATCGAAGGAGCAATTATGAAAAATACTCGACTGAAATTGGCGTTGGTCGGCGTTCTTGTGTTGGCCGCGTCGCGCGCGTTCGCGCTGGTGAACGTGGAGGTCGGGCTGGGCGGCGTTCAGTACATGCCGGAAGGCAACCTGGGTTATAAGGGCATCGTGCTCGACGTAAAAAGCGATTTGGGCTACGAAAAAATTAATCGCTTCACAGGCCGCGTGAAGGTTGACTTGCCCATCATCCCCAGTATATATCTGCAGGCCAACCCCATAAGTTTTGAAGGAACCGGTTCTAAAAATATCAGCTTCCAGTATGGCGACAGAACGTTTACCGCAAACGTTCCGTTTACTTCGTCCTTAATGCTGGATAACTACGACCTTGCGCTATACTATTCGATCCCTTTTTTAAAGACCGTGACCAACGAAGTTTTAAACGTGGAGCTGGGGCTGAACGCGCGCTACATCAACTTTAAGAGCGAAATTAAGCAGCCATTGACGGGGCTTTCCGAATCAAAAAGTCAGGCGATCGGGGTGCCGATGGGGTATTTGGGCTTGCACATCAGCCCCATCGATTTTCTGAAACTTGAAACCGAACTTCGGGGCGTAGGATACGGCGGAAACCGCTATGTTGATTTCGCGGCGCGGTTAAAATTCATATTTCTCAAGCTGGGGTTCGTGGCGGGCGGCTATAAGTATCAAAATATCGTGATTGACCAAAATGACATTAAATCAGACCTGCGGTTCAGCGGGCCGATGGTCGAAGCCGGAGTAGAGTTTTAATGGCGGCAAGCGAAATCCTGACTTCTCCCGCGCAGACTTCGCTTTCAGCGTCGCTCATGGACGAGCGCGCGGTTCGTGAGCTGATTTGCGAACTGTGCCGGCTGTTCTACGCCAAGGGTTGGGCGAGCGGAACGGGCGGCGGGATCTCTATCAAAAACGGCGATAAAATTTTTATGGCGCCGAGCGGAGTTCAGAAAGAACGCATTAAACCCGAAGAGGTTTTTGAACTGGATCTCGAAGGAAACACTGTTCGGGCTCCCGCCGGAAACTTAAAGGTGTCGGAATGTAAGCCGCTTTTCATGCAGGCTTTTACGCTTCGGAACGCCGGCGCGGTGCTGCACAGCCATTCCATGAACGCGATGCTGGCCAGTTGGCTTTACGACTCGCATTTTAAGATCAAGAATTTGGAAATGCAAAAGGGGATCATCGGCGAAGGAGCGTTCGATACGCTCGATGTACCCATTATTGCGAATACGGCGTACGAATCGCAGCTCACCGATTCGATTCGGAATGCGATCGAGGACAACCCTAAAACTTCAGCGGTTCTCGTTCGCGGACACGGCGTTTATGTGTGGGGTAAGAGCTGGGGTCAGGCAAAAACTCAAGCTGAATGTTATGACTATCTTTTCGAAGCTGCGGTGAAACTTAAACAGCTCGGAATAGATCCCCTGAAACTGAAAGGGAATAGTTAAAACAAAGGAAAAAAATTAGAGGCGGAGTTAATAGCCCCCTTTCATCCATCGAAAGGACATATACCAGGGGGCATGCTCTTTCTTAAAAAATAGCAGGAGGAATCGCATGAAAGCAACCTGGCTTGATACGGGAAAAGAACTAACCTCACAAGAGTTGCTTAGCGAGGGCGTTCATTATGAAAAGATTTCGACGGGCAATTATCAGGCGGAGTTAGACCGGATTAAGCGGGACTGGAAGTATAGCGCCCAGGACGTTGTTGCGCTGGAACCTGCGATGCCCAACTTGGACGCAATCTGCGCCAAATTCGACAAAGAGCACATTCACACCGACGATGAAGTGCGCTTCGTTTTGGACGGCGAAGGATACTTCGACATTCGTTCAAAATCCGACCAGTGGATGCATGTGTTGGTCCAGAAGGGCGATTTCATCTTAGTACCGGCGGACCGCAACCACTTATTCTATTTGACGGACAAAAAGCAGATTCGCTGCGTGCGGCTCTTTAAGGAAAATCCCAGCTGGTCTCCGATCTACCGCACGCCAGTCGCGACACCGGCGTAATCTGATCTAACTTTTACTTTTAGAGGTTTCACATGAAATTTTCAATTGGCTATTCCATTCCAAAAAATCAAACTCTCGTGCTCTTCGCGTTTGAAAGCGATACGGCTCCCGCAGGACTGCCGCAAAAGAAAGCGCTGATCCAGGAAGCAGCGGCGTTAGGATTTAAGGGTAAAGAAAATTCGGCGGTAGTTTTTAATCCGAAGGGCGCGTCTCCGTCGAAACTGGTTATTTTATCGGGGCTGGGCGTAAAGAAAAACGCTGGGGCCGAAACGCTTCGACGCGCAACCGCACTTGCAGTTAAAAGGGTTGCGGCGCTATCGCAAAAATCGGTGTCGATACTGTTGCCGCAAACCATGGCCGATTTAGCGAGGGAAGCTCAATCGATCGCGGAGGGCGCCGCGCTTGCAGGTTATAAATTTGACAAATATATTTCCGGAAAAAGGGACAGAGGCGTCACTCAGGGAACTCTGATCATTCCTAAAAAAACCGACGCGGAAGTTAAGAAAGGATTGAAGCTCGCGCAGGTTTTCTCAGAAGCGGTTTGTTTCGCGCGGGACCTCGTGAACGAGCCCCCTTCGCGCATGACTCCTATCGAGTTTGCCAAACTGGCCTTGGAAGTAGCGCAAAAAGGCGCCGATTCGGGCGTTACGATTAAAATTTTAGACAAGAAAAAAATTGAAGAGATGAAAATGGGCGCGATTTTGGGCGTCAACATCGGAAGCAATGAACCTCCCGTTTTCATCCACATGCACTATAAGCCCGCAAACGCGAAGAAAACGGTCGCTCTCGTGGGAAAGGGAATCACATTTGATTCGGGCGGGTTGTCGCTTAAACCCGCTGAATCCATGGAGACCATGAAAATGGACATGGCGGGAGCGGCTTCGATTTTGGGCGTGTTTAAAGCGTTGCCAGCCATCAAGCCTGAGGTGGAAATCCACGGGATCATGGCGCTGACCGAAAACATGCCGGGCGGCAAAGCGTATAAACCGGGCGATGTTCTAATCGCCATGAACGGCAAATCGATTGAAGTTTTAAACACGGATGCGGAGGGACGCATTATTCTGGCCGACGCGCTCGCATACGCGGCGAAGCTAAACCCGGATTGCATCATTGACCTTGCGACTTTAACCGGAGCCTGCGTGATCGCGCTGGGAAGTTTAGTTGCGGGAGCGATGGGGAACGACGACGCTCTCTTTGACGATTTGAACTCTGCAAGCCAATCGACGGGCGAGCAACTCTGGAAACTCCCTCTGGTGAAAGAATATCGCGACAGCCTAAAATCTCCGATCGCCGATTTAAAAAATATCTCTTCGGTTCGACGCGAAGCGGGATCGATTATCGGCGGGCTTTTCCTGCAAGAATTTGTCGACAACAAACCCTGGATCCACCTGGACATCGCAGGCCCCGCCTGGACCGATCGCGAGCTCCCCTACTGCAAACACGGGGGCACCGGATTCCCCACCCGCACACTCCTCACGTACCTTCTAAATATCCGTTAGACCAAAAAAGAACTCTATCGGGGGATTATTTATTTTCTGCCGGTTGGGAGGCGAGACCGCCGCGGCGGCTGAAGAGCACGGCCACGGCCAGCGCCAGAAGACAAAACGCGATGATCGTAAAACGAACTTCATTTGAAATAGAGCGGATGGTAAAAGGGGCGATTAAAATTCCGACTAGGTTCATGACTTTAATCATGGGGTTTAGCGCGGGCCCTGCGGTGTCTTTAAACGGATCGCCCACGGTGTCGCCCACGACGGACGCTTTGTGGCATTCGGTTCCTTTGCCGCCCAGGTAACCATCTTCAATTTTTTTCTTGGCGTTGTCCCAATTGGCGCCGGCGTTGGCCATGTAAACCGCGAGCAGTTGCCCCGATACGATCGTTCCGCCCAGAAAACCTCCGAGCGCGGCGGCTCCCAATGAAAAACCAATTAATATCGGCGAAAAGATCGCGAGGATTCCGGGGCCGAGCAACTCCTTCTGCGCCATGGCGGTCACGATCGCCACGCAGCGCGCGTAATCGGGCTTTTCTTCGCCCATCATGATGCCAGGCTTTTCGCGGAACTGCCGGCGAACTTCTTCCACCACGCCAAACGCGGCTCGGCCCACGGCCTTAATGGCGAAGGCGGAAAATAAGAAGGGGACCGCAGCACCCACGATTAAACCAACGAAAACTTTGGGCTGATTGATCTGAATGCCAATTTCGACTAAATGCGCTTCATCGATGAAAGAACGGAAAAGCGCGATGGCCGCTAACACGGCGGTCGCGATGGCCAAACCTTTCGTTAACGCCTTGGTCGTATTGCCAATGGCATCCATCCAGGCCAGAGTGCGCGAAGCTTTCTCTTCCTGTTGCGTGCCGGACATCTCAAAAATACCATGAGCGTTATCAGTAATGGGGCCGTAGGTATCCATCGCTAAAATGTAACCGGTGGTCGTTAAAAGACCCAACCCCGCCAAAGCGATGCCGTAGGCGGCGAGTGAAGGATCGTCACGAAAGATTAAAAATGAAAAGATGATGGTCGCGCCGATGGAGACTACCGCCCAAACAGTCGATTCCATTCCTTCAGCGATACCAGCTAGTATTGTGGTCGCGGCTCCCGTTTTAGTGGCGGTCGCGGTTTCGGTCACAGGCTTCTTGTCGGGGTGAGTAAAATAATTGGTGGTCCAAAGCGTGACGATCGACAACCCTACGCCCAAGCTGGTGGCGAAAAAAAATCGCCATTCGGGCTCACCCGTGACAGGGTCCTTTAAATAGAACATGGTGACCAACGCAAATCCAACGACGCTCGAAATAGACGAGACCCAGTAACCGATATTAATGGGCTTCATGGGATCAACTAACTCAGTTCCCTCTTTTACTTTTACGCACCAGATCCCAAGCATGGAAGAAAATACGCCTACCGCGCGGAGCAGAAGCGGAAAGAAAATGAGCATGAGCGCGAAAGACGATGCGCGGTCGCCATATCTCGCGTTGAAAGCGGGGTCAAGAAGCGCCGCCGAGGCTAAAATAATCGCTGCCACAAGCGTTACTTCGTAAGACTCAAAGACATCTGCGGCCATTCCAGCGCAGTCGCCCACGTTATCGCCCACATTATCGGCAATAGTGGCCGCGTTTCGAGGATCGTCTTCAGGAATTCCTACTTCGACTTTCCCGACTAAATCGCCCCCGACATCCGCCGCCTTGGTAAAAATGCCGCCGCCCACGCGCATGAAAAGCGCCGCGAGCGAACCGCCAAAGCCAAATCCTACCAGAACTTTAGTCGCGTGTTCCTTAAATATAATGAAAATGATGGTTGCGCCAAGGAGCCCAAAACCAACCGTGAACATCCCTGAAACCGCCCCGGCTTGAAACGCCAGTTCCATGGAAGCCTTAAAGCTTTTAAGCGCTGCAGCCGCAGATCGCACGTTGCCTTTCACCGCGAGCCACATACCCACAAAGCCCGCTCCATAGGACGCGAACACGCCCATCAAGAATGAAAGCGCGATGCCAAGCGGAATCATTTTGAGTTCGGGGTCCCCCGCATAGATGTTGCGGTACATAAAGAACAGCCCTACGCATATAATGAGCACAAACCACAGCATCATGCGGAATTGTTGCCACAAATAGGCCAAAGCGCCCTCCTCGATGGCTTTAGCCACTTCGACCATTTGAGGGGATCCAGGGTCAGCTTGCAGGACCTTCCAGCATAGGTAAATACCATATACGATGGCCAAAATAGCGGAACCCAAGACAATCCAAAGGATATTCCATTCTGTGGGACCTAGAGCAGGTAGTATGATATGGGCTTCATTCATGGATGATAGTCAAATGCCTCGTTCGCTCGATTGTAGGGTCTGTATTTTATCAAAACTACTTCTCTATTATAAGGAAAGACCGAAAAAATTCAAGATGCGTCAAAATTTGAAGCCGGAGGAGATGTGCTGAACCTCAAGGGCAATTTCGTTTGCGAGGTTTGCCGCTTCATTGGTTTTAATTTTTCCGCTCTCAAGTTTCTGCGCGAGGTCTTTTAATTTCACCAATATCCGGTCCGACAAATTTTTATCTTTTTGGACTTTTTCTCGGAGCGAGGCGATCATGCGGTTCATGTATTCGGCGGTCTCAAAAAATTCGTCGCCTTTGCGGAACTGAACGCTGACGGTTAAATCGCCGTTGGCGAGGCTTTCCGAAACTCTTTCAAGCCGGAAAATGGGCCCCGCAAAGCGGTGCGAAACGAAAAGCGAGCAGACGATGACGATCAGGAGATAGAGCGAAAGATGGAGCGCCAGGAGAGTCGTCGCGCTTTTAACAACGGGAAGAAGGTTCACTTCTTCATAGTGCAGCAAAACCGATTTTCCGATCACATAGTAAACATCCAGCGCAACCACGAGAGAGGTCAGGAGCACCGTTATAAAAACCAAGAGGACATACTTCATCTGCAGTCCCCTCTTGATCATGATGATCTTTCTTTGGAACTGCGCCGGACCTTGCGGCAGTGAATCCATTAGTTTAAACCGATGCGCTTAAAAATTGCGTCGACATGGCGGATAAAATACTGAGGGTCAAAACATTGCTCGATGGTTTTCGCATCGAGATAAGCGGTAAGCCCAGGATCTTTGAGGGAGAGCTTTTTAAAGTCTTGCGATTCGGTCCAGGCCTTTTGCGCGATGGTTTGCACGATTTTATAAGCGTGCTCGCGCTCAATTTTTTTCTTGTCTTGTTTCAGGATTTCAACGAGCAGCCTTTGGGAGGATAAAACGAGAATCGTGTTTTTTAGATTTGACTGCATGCGCTCAGGGTAAACGTTTAAGTCCTTCAAAATGAAGTTCATCCTGTGGATCATGAAATCGAGAACGATGGTCGCGTCGGGCAAGACGACGCGTTCAACCGAGGAATGGGAAATATCGCGCTC
>JANLTE010000309.1:0-1811 GCA_031362785.1 Elusimicrobiota bacterium | reverse complement strand
GCCATCGATGATCGCGTCATCGACACCCGTCACCGTGACAGTTTGTGCGATGTTCCAATTCGCCGGGGTAAAGGTGAGAGTAGCTTTGTCGACGGTCGCTTCGCCGGTCTTCGCACTCACGATAGTCAGAACGACGTTCGAAGCTGGCTGGGCATTTAAGACGACAGTAAACGTATCGGTCGTGCCTGTTTCGCTGACTTGCGTCGTACCATTCGATTCGGTAATCGTTATTCCAGCCGTCGAAGCGGGCGTGACGAGATTGACCAGATAGTCTTCGACTTCTCCATCGAGAGCTAATCCCGTAGTTGCTAATCCACCTGCGGTACTCAAACGGAATCGAGCAAAGCTTGCTCCCGTCAATGTAGTGGCTGGGACTGCGAAGTTGAGAATTTGCGGTCCGTTGACCGTCCCTAGCTCGCGCGAAACAAAAATCTGCTCACCCGCATCATCCCAGTCACCATCGCGATTGAAGTCGATCCAGGCATCGAGTTTATTCGCAACGCCACCCGCGTTTTGAAGGTTAACTGTGACGGATCCTTGAGCTGAACTACCGATCGCTTGTGCCGGGAACGTCACACCGTCTTCATCGCCGCCTCCCACTGAGAAAATCGCGACGGCTGGCCCGACTTCTGTCAGAATGTCGAGCTTACCATCGCCATTGATATCGGCCAAGGAAAGTCGGAACGGATTATCAGCAGCCAATAGACCAGCATTCAAACGCGTCGGTGCTTGGAACGTCCCATTGCCGTTGCCAAGCACGGTGTAAACAGATCCTGCCGGATTCGTTCCGGCTTGATCGGTGATGACCAGATCAAGTTTGCTATCGCCATTGAGATCGGTAGCAAGAATCGTGGTTAGGCCCGTGGCGTTAGGAATAGCGATCGGCGCTTGAGGGATAAAGGTGTCAGTGCCATTGCCGATCAAGAGGCTAATATTGCTCGTAAGATTGTTTGCGGTAACCAAGTCAAGTTTGCCGTCACCGTTGAAATCACCCGCTACGACCGTTCCGACCCCGTTCACATTCAATGGAAGCGGCGGAGCAGGAGGATTGGCGTCGACCAAGTTTTGCTTCGCAGTCGGAAAAGTCCCTGCTCCTGCATTGATCAGGATCGCAACTTCGTTTGTAGCGAAATTCGCGACTGCGATATCCTTCTTATTGTCACCATCAAGGTCGAGCACAATCAATGTCAATGCGAAGCCTGGACCGGCGATGGTTGAAAATGCGTTGTAATTCTGAGCGGCCGCGAAAGTTCCGTTGCCGTTATTGATCAAGACCGAGATTGTGTCGGTTATATTGCTGACGACCAACAAATCTGGCTTTCCGTCGCCGCTCACGTCGGACGAAACAATCTGATTGGGACCTTGGATTGATGATTGTCCAATTTTTCCCAAGTCAATCACGGTCGCGGCTTGGAAAGTTCCATCGCCATTGCCGAGCAACAGCGTCACGTCATTGGTGGTCACATTTGCGATGGCGGCATCAAGTTTCGAGTCACCGTTAAAATCATCGAGGACAACGAACTGTGGACCCGACCCTGCCGGGACAGCTACTTGCGTCGGAGCTTGAAACGTCCCATTTCCGTTGCCAAGCAAGACTGACAATGCATCGGTACCAATAGCGGGGACGGCGGAAGCCACCGCTACCACGATATCCAATTTACCATCACCGTTGATATCCCCCACAGCGTTCGAGTTCGCGTTACCGGCGTTGCCAGTCAAAATACGATTGGCAACTTCGAACCCGACAGTCGCATCATCGCCCAGCGCAGCCGATTGCGGTTGACCATCGAGTTCTTGATCGCGTAACACTC
>JANLTE010000139.1:0-5024 GCA_031362785.1 Elusimicrobiota bacterium | reverse complement strand
TTTTCCAATTTTGCGCGACGACCTTCTGGCCGGGTGTATACTTAAAAGTCCAAATGTCTCCGCTGCAAAAATCGCCGTAGAAATAGTGTCCCGTCATCTCAGGGATAGCTCGCCCGCGGTAGACGTAACCGCCGATCACCGAGCAGCGGCCGTGGTCCAGATCGTAAGTCACGACCGGTTCGTCAAACGAGGTTAAAATCCTTCTGACGCTGAAATAATATTTTTTATCTCCTTCGCGCGCGTTCCACCCGTAATTTTTTCCGCCGCCTTCCTTTAAATCTTCGACATCCACCTCTTCCGTTCGATTTTGTCCGACGTCCGCGATGTAAAGCTGGTTCGTCGTGAAATCGAAGGAAAATCGCCAGGGGTTGCGAAGTCCGTAAGCCCAGATTTCGGGTTTGGCTTCTTTGTTGTTAATGAACGGATTTTTGGGAGGGATCGCGTAGTGCGATGTTCCGTTCACCTCGATGCGCAGGAGTTTCCCGAGAAGCGTCCCGAGGTTTTGCGCGTTTCCGTTCGGGTCTCCCTTTCCTCCGCCGTCGCCGAGCGATATGTAAAGATATCCGTCAGGTCCAAAGGCCATTTGGCCGCCGTTATGGTTTTCGAACGGCTGCTTCTGAGTTATTAATACTTTTTCAGATTGGGGGAGGGCTTCATCGTAAGATTTCGCCGTCCATTCTGAGATTACCGTATCGCCGCTGGGGTCGGTATAGTTCGTGTAAAATTTCCTGTTGCGCGCGAAATCGGGGTGAAACGCCAGCCCCAGTAATCCTTGTTCCGAGTATTTCATTTTTGTTTTGTTAGACACGTCAAGAAATGGTTTGTTTCGCAAATATCCGCCAGAGACGATCCTGATCTTCCCTTCCTGCTCGAGGATATAGATCCGTTCATGATCGCCCGGCGCCACCTCCATCCCGACCGGGTTTTCGAGCCCGCCGATCACTTTCATGAAACGCAGCTGAACGGCCCAGGACCCGGATGCGGCAAATAAAAGCGTTTGCAGGCTCAGCGTAAATATCAGACATTTCCGCGCCGTTTTGATCAGAGTAATGTTCCTCGAAGGATGAATAGAGCGATCGTAAAATAGATGACGAGGCCGGTCACGTCGACCAGCGTCGCGACGAAGGGGGCTGATGCCACGGCGGGGTCCAGTCCGAATCGGCGCAACACCATTGGGAGCAACGATCCCGAGAGGCTTCCCCACAATACGATCGAGACCAGCGTGAGCCCAACGGTAAAAGCCACCGGTAAGTAATGGGGGCCGTAGATGCTTGTGAATTGCGCTGCCAAAACGATCCTTAAAAACCCGATCGTTCCCAATATGATGCCAAGAGTTAGGCCGGAAGCGAATTCGCGGCGGATCACTCTCCACCAATCCCTCATTCCCACTTCTTTCAGCGCCATGGCGCGCACGATGAGAGTGGACGCCTGCGACCCCGAATTTCCGCCGCTTGAAATGATGAGCGGTATGAACAGTACCAGCACCACCGCCCGCGCGATTTCATGCTCGAAGTACCCCATCGCGGTAGCGGTCAGCATTTCGCCTAAAAATAAAACGCAAAGCCAGGTCCCGCGCTTTTTAATCATTTTTCGAAAAGAGATGTCGAAGTAGGGCTCGTCCAGGGCTTCGACGCCGGCCATCTTCTGAATGTCCTCGGTGTCTTCCTGCTGGATGACCTGGATCATGTCGTCCACGCTTAAAACGCCGATGAGACGATTCTCATCGTCCACCACGGGCGCGGAGATCAATTTGTAGCGCGAGAAAATTTTAGCCGCTTCTTCCTGGTCCATGCCGGCGTTGATTTTAATCACCGAAACGGGAGTCATGATGTCTTTGATTTTAATGTCCGACGGCGCGCCGATCAGAGTCCTCAAGCTCACCGCTCCCAGCAGTTTGCCGTTGCCGTTGGTCGCGTAAAGCGTTTCAATGTCGATCCCTTTTCGCACGCGGGTTCGCGCCTGAATTAAATCAAGCGTCGCGCGGGTGGTCAGTTCGGGGCTGATCCCTATGACTTCCGGGTGCATCAGCGCTCCCGCGCAGTTTTCCGGAAACTCCATCACGTTGTGCACGACTTCAACTTTTTCTTTTTCCATTAAGCTCGTCATTTTCTTGACGATTTTATCGGGAAGTTCCTTGAAAAGGTCCACCGTTACGTCGGCTGGAATACCCTCGAGC
The DNA here is from genome assembly GCA_031362785.1 of Elusimicrobiota bacterium. Lineage (GTDB taxonomy): Bacteria > Elusimicrobiota > Elusimicrobia > 2-02-FULL-39-32 > 2-02-FULL-39-32 > JANLTE01. The sequence goes on along the minus strand of JANLTE010000139.1, from coordinate 2,848 downwards.
AGGGGGGCGAGCGTTTGGTCCTCTAGGTGTTGCACGATGTATTCTTGCTGGGGGACGTCCAGTTCTTCAAACACTTCAATGACTCGGTTCGGCATGAGCAGTTTTAAAATCAGCAGTTGATGCTCGGGCGGGAAATGCGAAAATCCATCGGCCAGGTCGATCGGGTTCAGCTCCGAAACCAAATTTTTAAGTTCATCCAATTTCTTCTGCAAGATGAGCAGCCTCATCTCCGGTATGAAGAGCTCCACCGGGTGTAGGTCGGTTGAAAATGATTTTGCTTCCTTATCTATGGGGGGCATAATTATTAATCTCAAGATTATTCTATCAAAATCGGCAAGCGCTCCCTATTTCCTTATTTGGAGATATGATAAAATTCCGCATTATGGATTGGATTAAAGCAGAGCGAAAGTACTTGTTCCAAACTTATCGCAGGCAGCCCGTCGTGATCGAAAGAGCGGAGGGTTCCTGGGTTTGGGACGTTTCCGGAAAAAAATATCTCGATTTTTTTTCGGGGCTGGCCGTAAATAATCTCGGTCACTGTCATCCCGCGGTGGTGAAAGCCGTCGCCGCTCAACTTAAAAAAATTATTCACGCCTCGAACGTTTACTATACTCAGCCGCAAATTTTACTCGCGAAAGAATTGGTCGTTCGGTCGTTTCCGGGTAAAGTTTTTTTCTGTAATTCCGGCGCCGAAGCCAATGAGTGCGCGCTGAAGCTTGCGCGCCGGTGGGGCTCGTCCCAAAATCGTAGCGAGTTCATCAGTTTTAAAAACTCCTTTCATGGCCGGACTTTGGGCGCGCTGACGCTCACGGGTCAAACCAAGTATCAGGAAGGGTTTAGCCCTCTCCTTGAAAAGGTCCTATACGCCAAATGGAACGACTTGGATTCCGTAAACCGGCTGGTTTCAGACAAAACGAGCGCGATTTTCATCGAGCCCGTTCAGGGGGAAGGCGGAATTTTCCTCGCGGACCGGATTTTTTTGAAAGCGCTGCGGGAGCTCTGCAACCGGAAAAATATTTTGCTCGTGTTCGATGAAGTTCAATGCGGGATGGGGCGGACCGGAAATCTGTTCGCGTTTCAGCATTACGAAGTTCAGCCGGACGTCCTGTGCCTCGCGAAAGGATTGGGCGGCGGTCTGCCCATCGGTGCGGTTGTCGCGAAAGACGAAGTCGCGGCTCTCTTTAAATTCGGCGACCACGCTTCGACCTTTGGCGGCAATCCCGTGGTTGCGTCGGCAGCGCTTCAGGTATTGAAAACGATGAGTCCCGCGTTTTTAAAGTTGGTGCGAACCAAAGGCGAAAGGCTGTGGGAAGAGCTGAATCTACTGCACCGGGATTTTCCTGCTCTTATTAAGGAAGTTCGGGGCCTTGGGTTAATGGTCGGAATTCAACTGTCCGGGCCAGGCGATTCTTTCGTCGATTTTTGCCGTCAGAACGGACTTTTAATCAATTGCACTCACGGCACGGTTTTGCGGCTCGTTCCGCCGCTGACGGTGAGCGGCAGGGAAATAACGGAAGCCGTTAAAATTCTACGCAGGGCTTTCGAATCGGTTAAATAACAATGAAATCAATCGAAAATCTAGCCCGGAGATCCAAGGCGGCTAGTCGAGTCATGGCGCAGATCTCAGACGAGGTTAAAAAATCAGCGTTGCGTGCGGCAGCGGAATCGCTGGTGGCGTACACGAGCCGGATCCTCAAGGCAAATGCTCTGGATGTTGATTCGGCGATAAGAAAAAAGTTATCTCCCTCCCTGATTGACCGGTTAGCGCTCAATGAAAAGCGTGTCGCGGGAATGCGCGAGGCGGTGCTCGAGATCGCCGGGTCCAAGGATCCTATCGGGGAAATCGTGGAAGAGTTTCAGGGCCAAGAGGGTCTTAAAATTAAAAAGGTGCGAGTGCCTCTGGGCGTGATCGCCATGATTTACGAGTCGCGCCCCAATGTCACCGTGGAGTCGGCGGCGCTTTGCCTCAAGGCCGGCAACAGCGTCCTATTGCGCGGCGGGCGGGAAGCGATACGCTCCAACACCGTCCTGGCGAAGATCATGATCGACGCGCTTGCGGCACATGGAATACCCCAAGACGCGGTGCAGTTCATCTCTCAGCAGGACCGCGAGAATATTTACGCGCTAAGCCGCCTCGACCACTGGATAGATCTTTTGATCGCGCGCGGATCCGAAAAAATGGTGAGGGACATCCAATCGCATGCGACGGTTGCCGTGCTCGGCCACGGCAAGGGCGTCTGCCATGTTTATGTGGATAAAGACGCCGATCTTAAAATGGCCGAAGAGGTCGCGTTTAACGCAAAAGTCCAAAGGCCCGGAGTTTGTAACGCTGCGGAATCGCTGCTCGTTCATAAGGATTCCGCTGCCCGATTCCTTCCTTCGATGGCGGAGCGGTACAAAAGCGCGGGCGTCGTTTTGCATGGCGATGCGCGGACAAAAAAATTGGTTCCCTGGGCGAAAGGTTCATCGGTTAAAACCTGGTCCACCGAATACCTGGATTTGGCGATGTCGGTTAAGGTCGTGGACTCTCTCGATCAGGCCATCGATCACATCAATACTTATGGTTCCGGTCATACCGATACCATCGTCACCTCCAACCCCGACGCGGCGCAAAAGTTTTTGAAAAGCGTCGACTCTGCTGCCGTGTTCTCAAACGCTTCGACCCGCTTGCACGACGGAGGGGTCTTCGGCCTGGGCGCTGAGATCGGGATCTCCACGCAAAAATTGCATGCACGGGGAACCATGGGCGTCCGCGAGCTGACCGCCACCAAATATGTGGCTGAAGGTTCCGGCCAAATCCGCAAATAACTTGAAGCGCATCGGAATTTTTGGCGGATCGTTCGATCCG